>JALVSV010000312.1 GCA_027024125.1 Methylothermaceae bacterium
AAATCAGAACATCACAATGGCATCGACGGCAAACACCAACTGATTTTTCGATTGGCCATCATCATAAGGCTTGCTGCCATTGGCCCAGTCATAGCGGAACTCTGGCCGAACCTTGAACCATTTTACTGGAGTAAAATTGACCCCGGCAGTCATTTCATAGAAGTTGGTATCCCTGCCATCCCCCAGGACCCGGACGCCTTCATCATCCCGGAACCATTCCAGACGGGTCCCGACGGCAAACATGTCGTTGATGTCATAGGTGAGGTAACCATTGACGCCATACCAGTGGGCCACGTCGCTGGTTCCTGCCATATCCTCCCAGCCATGGTCGTGCTGAATCAGGAAATGAAGGTTATCGGTGATGTCATAACTCAGCACGAGGCTGTAGAGAGACCGGTCCAGATTGCCGTTGGTCCCGACGATGGCACCATGAATCGCCGTCAAGGCCACTGACAGATCACCCACGCCCCAGTTCAAGCCACCGATGAAATTCCACGCATCATCAAGATCCGAGCTGAAGTTGTCCCAACCATTGACCGCACCGACGGTGATACTCAGACTATCGGTGATCGGGGTCGAGAAAAGCGCACCGGTATGAGTGAATGGCTCACCATATTGCATGGTATAGGCATGGGAATAGAAGAAATTATCCGGTGCCGTCACCACTTCGTTACCGATAATGGTGTAGAAGTGCCCCAATTTGGCCGTCACACCGTTGAACACCGGCGCATACACATCGAGATAGAATTGAGGCAAAGCCATCTTGTTGATGTTATGCATGGGATTGCTGGTGTCACCTACCCATTTCTGCCGACCCCCATTGGTCACCTCGAGGCCTGTGGCCTGGGTGAAGGGGCTGTCACTGCCGTACATGAAGTCCACCCGGCCACCGATATCCCAGGAATCGCCGCCTGTTGCGACCGCCCGCTCGACGAATACGTTGATCTGGTTCAACAGAGCACGATCGTCGCGCCAGTTGAAGGTGATCGGCGTATTGAGGTTGTTTTTGGGATTGTTGAAATTGTGGGTGTAACCGAAATCTACCCAGCCACCCACTGTGAGTCCAAGATTTTTCATGAACTCGGTTTCATTGACATCCACCCCGGTGGCCGCCTCGAAAATACCGTCGGCATTGCTGATTTTTTCGGGAATGAAGCCCTCAGCCTGCGCTCCACCTGCAGCGAAAGTCACGGCAGCTGCCAGCAACGTCAACCGAAAGTGCTTAGTTTCCATGATTTATCCTCTTCATAAGATATTGTCTCGCTGTTTAATATAGACAACACCATGTTGTCTGTAAACAAAATATAACAGTTTGTCGTTTTTTTAATACTTAATCGACTCAGCGGGCACTGCCGGTAAACTCCGGATAAGCCTCCATTCCACACTCGGAGAAGTCTGCTCCGTTGTATTCATCCTCTTCACTGAGACGGATTCCAAGCAACACCTTGATCACGAACCAGACGATGAAACTGGAAACGAACACCCAGCCAAATATGGAGGCAATACCAATCAACTGAGCGATCAACTTGGCATCAGGGTTGGTCAGACAAACCGCCAGAAGCCCCCAGATACCAACCACGCCGTGCACGGACAATGCGCCCACAGGATCGTCGATTTTCAGCTTGTCGAAACCGACGATGGAAAACACCACGATCACCCCGCCCACGGCGCCAATGAGCGTGGCAACCAAAGGAGCGGGTGTGAGAGGTTCGGCGGTAATCGCCACCAACCCTGCCAGGGCACCATTGAGCATCATGGAAAGGTCGGCCTTACCGAACAAGGCCCGTGCCGTCAACAACGCTGCCACAGCACCACCGGCGGCCGCCATGTTGGTGTTGACGAACACCTTGGCGACCGCGTTGGCTTCGGCCACATCGGAAACTTTAAGTTCGGAGCCACCATTGAAGCCGAACCATCCCAGCCACAAGATGAAAGTCCCCAGCGTCGCCAAGGGAAGATTGCAGCCCGGAATGGGGTGAATCTCACCATCGGGGCCGTATTTCCCTTTCCTCGGCCCCAAAAGGAGCACACCGGCCAATGCGGCTGTGGCACCACACAGATGGACCACACCGGACCCAGCAAAGTCCAGGAATCCCAAGCCATCGAGGAATCCTCCGCCCCATTTCCAGAAACCCTGCATGGGATAGATGAAAGCTGTCATCACCACGGCGAACAACAGGAAGGAGAACAACTTCATCCGCTCGGCCACCGCACCGGAGACTATGGACATGGCGGTCGCCACGAAGACCACCTGGAAGAAGAAATCGGCCATCACCGAATAATAGACCTCTCCATCGCTCTTGAGCACCTCTTCCAGGGTGTGATCCTCCCCGATCAGGAAACCGATGCCCGGCCACAGGGAATTCACCGCCTCCCCTGGATACATGATCTTGTATCCGATCAGCATATACATGATGCAGGCGATGGCATACAACGCCACATTCTTGGTCAGAATCTCGACCGTGTTCTTGGAACGGACAAGACCCGCCTCGAGCATGGCGAAACCGGCTGCCATCCACATCACCAGGGCGCCGGTCATGAGAAAATAAAACGTATCCAGCGCGTAGCTAACTTCAATCAGCTTTTCCATTTTGTCTTCCTCTTTTTTATTCAGGCTGTATTTTCAGGGATCAGATCGCCTCTGCACCCGTTTCACCCGTCCGAATACGGATGATCTCTTCGAGCGGAGTGACGAAGATCTTGCCGTCACCGATTTTGCCGGTACGGGCTGAGGTTTGGATCGCTTCCAGGACCTGATCGACCAGATCATCGGTCACAGCCACTTCGAGTTTTACCTTGGGCAGAAAATCCACCACGTATTCGGCCCCACGGTACAATTCCGTATGACCTTTCTGGCGGCCGAATCCTTTGACTTCCGTCACTGTGATACCGGCCACCCCCACGTCGGACAATGCCTCGCGAACATCGTCGAGTTTAAAAGGTTTAATCACTGCTGATACTAATTTCATCTGCTATTCCCCCACTAACGTTGGTTGCAACATTGGATCAGGCATTTCCTGTGCCAAAACCACAGCAACGATGACTCGCCGAGAATACCGATAGCCCCCAAACTACGAAACAAACGATGCCACCCCATCATCATTACATCCTTCATTGCCAGCCCCTGACCCGGCGCCGCAATTCCGGGAACAAAAATGCACTTTTCCTGCCCATATTGCACTAAGATGGTGCAATATGGGCATTCTCACATACCTTGAATATCTTCCATTCCCATGGCCCGATCCTTGCTTCAATACATTTCATATGGACACCAAGCATATCCAGCAAAAGATTCTTGAGCATTTGAGCCATGCGATTCTCCTATTCGACAGTGCCAAATGCTTGTGCTATCTCAATCCCGCTGGCGAGATGCTGCTGGCCATCAGCGCACATAAAGCATTGGGAATGAAGGCGGAAACCTTACTCAATAGCGATCGCGGCAAATTCATTACCGACCTGGAAGCCACATTGGCAACAGGGGCACCCAGAGTGGAAAGAAATTTGCCCCTATCCATTGGAGAACGCACCGTCAGCGTGCACTGCAGCCTGACGCCCCTGCTCGAAGGAGAGCAGGTCCGTGCCGTCATTGTGCAAATCGAAGAACTGGAGCACTACCAACAACTTTCGAGGGACGAACAATGGTCTGCCCAGCAGAACGCCGTCCATCAATTACTGCGGGGGCTGGCCCATGAAATCAAAAATCCACTTGGAGGTCTGCGTGGAGCCGCTCAACTGTTGAGCAGCGAACTCCATGACCCGGAACTCCTGGAATACACCTCGGTGATCATCGCCGAGGCCGATCGCCTGCGGGCGTTGATCGACCGGTTGCTGGCCCCGGACCAACCTCCTCGCAAAAGCAAGCTCAACATCCACGAGGTTTTGGAGCGGGTGCGTCAAGTACTGGAGGCCGAATACCCCCGCCTGGGTTTCCAGTGCGATTACGACCCCAGCCTGCCTCAACTCTATGGAGATCTGGACCAACTTATCCAGGCCTTTCTCAACGTCACCCGCAACGCTGCTCAGGCCCTGGAAGGAGAAGGAGAGATCACCCTGCGCACCCGCATTCAGCGCCAGGTCACTATCCGCCAGCGTCTACACAAACTGGTTCTGCGGATCGATATCATCGACCCAGGTCCTGGCATTCCGGAAGCGCTGCAGGATCAGATTTTCTATCCCATGATCACCGGCCGCGCCGAGGGGACAGGTCTGGGCCTGACGTTTGCCCAGACCCTGATCTCTCGCCACCACGGCATGATCGAATACCGAACCAGGCCTGGACAAACCTGTTTTTCTGTTTACCTGCCACTGGAGAATGATGATGCCCCGTGAAATCTGGGTAATCGACGACGACCAATCGATCCGCTGGGTCCTGGACAAGGCCCTGAGTAAGGCCGGCTTCAAGGTCTGCACCTTTGCCGACGCCTCTGAACCTGAACTCCTGTTGCGCCAGACCCGCCCAGACGCCCTGCTTACGGACATACG
>JALVSV010000313.1 GCA_027024125.1 Methylothermaceae bacterium
GTGATGTACTCCGTCAAAGCCAGGCCCAGTGGAATGTTCATGGGCAGAGACAGGGCATTCTCCACGATCATCAGGTCCAGATCGAACTTTTCCACGAAACAGCGCAATTGCTGCTTGAGGCGTCTACGCAATGCATTGACGGTTTCGGAAGTGGTGGGCGTTCGGTAGATATCGTCGAAAAGATCCCGGTTGATCTGCCTGATTGCCGGGTGTTGAAAATGGGCCTCTGGCACCAGATAGGTCTTGTCGGGTGGGCGGTCCGATTCACCAGCGAAGAAGAAACAATGGTGACCTGCCTTTTCAAGTACCTGTGACCATTTGGCCGATTCCAGCGATACCCCGTCAGTACCTGCCAGACGGGTGGATACGAAACCGATTTTCTGTAGAGTCATGATGAAGCTGCGCTGTTGTCTAAGTGTGGGGAATGAGGATTACCGTTTATCATTGTCCGGCCTGCCGGACCCAAAAAGGTCCCGGTACATATTAAACTTTATGACAAGAACCAGAAATGTCTTGCAACCTGGATAGACACTGGCAATGATCGAATCCAAGCGCTTACCCGATATCGAGCCAGAGACCTCCCGTCTCACTTCTGAGCAGGCAACCCATTTGCTGAAGCTTCAACGGGATGTGCTTGCCGAGGTGGTGCAAAAGGCAGATCCCCAATCAGCGCTGGATTTGCTTTGTTTCACTGCACAATCCCTCCTTCCAGATTCAGTCTGTTCCATCATGCTATTCGATGAGAACCGCAGTGCGCTCAAGGTGAGAGCAGCGCCCAGTCTGAACAGGGAGGCGACCGAGGCCCTGAACGGTCTCAAGCCTGGGCCTAATGCCGGTTCCTGCGGCACTGCAGTATACACTGCTGAGCCCCAGTTCGTGTGTGATACTTGCAGTGATCCCCGCTGGTCAAGTCGGGATTTTCATGAGTTTGCGGAAGCATTCAACATCCGCGCCTGTTGGTCGGTGCCCATCCGTATCGGAAAAGATGTGGTCGGCTCGCTGGCTTTGTCCTGTTTTGAGAAACGCAGCCCTTCCGAGTTTCACCGTCTGCTCCTGGAGACTGGGGCTTATCTGGCGGGGATCGTCCTGGAGCGTGAACGAGAACAGCAACGTCTGTGGACGATGGCTTACTATGACAGCCTGACGGGTCTGCCCAATCGTAGATTGTTCAATGTCCAACTGTTGAAAATGATCGAGCAGGCGAGGAAAACCAGATGCAAAATGGCGCTGCTGTTTCTTGATCTAGATCATTTCAAGGATATCAACGATACCCTGGGGCATCATGCGGGAGATACGGTATTGAAACAGGTCGCCGAGAACCTCAAATCCACCCTGCGTCCCAGCGATCTCATCGCCCGCCTGGGCGGGGACGAATTCGTGATTTTGCTCGCTCATGCCGACAATGTGCTCGATGTGCAACATGTTGCGGACAAGATCATGGCCGCGGTCAAGAGGCCGGTCTTCCTCCAGGAGAAAGGGTATCATCTGTCGGCCAGTATCGGCATCAGCCTGTTCCCCGATGACGGCGAGGATCTACACACTCTACACAAGAATGCAGATTTGGCGATGTATGACGCCAAGTCCAGGGGACGTGGCCGTTACATCTATTACCGGCCGGATCTGGCGAGGTTCGTAGAGTCGCGCACCGCATTGGTGAAGGACATTCGTCAGGCCTTGGAACAGCAGGCATTCACTCTCGAATTTCAGCCCCAGGCCGCCGCTGCTGATGGTTCGTTCATCGGCGCTGAGGCCCTGATTCGCTGGGTACATCCACAAAAAGGCAACATTTCGCCATTGGACTTTATACCCCTGGCCGAAGAGACAGGACAGATCATCGAGCTGGGTGAGTGGGTGCTGACGTCTGCCTGCCGGCAGTGCATGATGTGGTGGCAGGAGGGACTGAAAGAATTCGTCCTGGCGGTCAATCTCTCGGTCAAACAGTTGCAGGAAGGATTCAGCGAACATCTTCTGGCGATGATCGTCGGGGAACTGGGGTTTCCCCTGAGGTGCCTGGAACTGGAGATTACCGAGAGTCTGGTGATGGAAACTGGGGGTGAGGCTCTGGAAGAACTGGAAAGGCTCAGGCAGGCCGGAGTCTCCATTTCGATGGACGACTTTGGCACCGGCCATTCCTCCCTGTCCCAGCTCAAGCGGATGCCGATCTCCAAACTCAAGATCGATCGTTCGTTCGTGCGTGACATTCCAGAGGATCCCAATGATATGATCATCGCCCGTACCATCATTGCCATGGGACACAGTCTGGGACTCGAAATCGTGGCCGAAGGGGTCGAAAACGAGGTGCAGCGAAATTTTCTGAGGAAGGAAGGCTGTGATTTGCTACAAGGCTATCTGATCTCCCGTCCCCTGTCACCAAGGGCTTTCCAGGAATTCCTGCACCGTCAGGTTGCCGTTTGATCCAGGTCAAGCTCGAAAGGGTTGGGTACTGAAACCCAGTGTCGATCGGTGTATCGTTGACCTTTTGTTGACGATTTCAAAAGGAAGAAGCGATGATCAGAGCAGGTTTGAAGAGGTATGGGCGGAGGCTGGTTTGGAGCGCAGTCCTGACAATGGTATGGCACGGAGTGCTGATGGCAGGGACCGGCCACGAAAATACAGAAATGGCTCACGACGACGAGTCGTTGTCCACTTTTGGTCCTGGTGACAGTTTTCATCTGCACAAGACCATCCATCCCGAGGACTACAAGCAGGTCGCCGACATCGCCAAGCGACCTGATGACCTGCCGCCCCCCATCTCCACACGTCCACCGAAGACCGTTGAGGTGAATCTGGTGGCGCGGGAAGTGGTATCGGAGATCGCTCCGGGGATCCGGTTCCATTACTGGACCTTCAACGATACCGTTCCAGGTCCCTTCGTCAGGGTACGGGTGGGGGACACGGTCAAACTCACCCTGCACAATGACAAGACCAGCAGTCACGAGCACAATATCGATCTGCATGCGGTGAATGGGCCTGGTGGGGGAGCGGTCCTCACCAAGGTAAAGGCGGGAGAGACCAAGTCTTTTCAGTTCAAGGCGCTCAACCCGGGGCTTTACGTGTATCACTGCGCTGCCGGTAATGCACCGACCCATATCGCCAATGGTATGTATGGCCTGATCCTGGTGGAGCCTGAGGGAGGGCTGGCTCCGGTCGATCACGAGTTCTATGTCATGCAGGGCGAGTTGTACACCAAGGGGCCGATTGGCGCGCCAGGGTTTCAGCCCTTCGACGGCCGCAAGATGTTCGACGAGCGCCCCGAGTACATCGTTTTCAACGGTCGGGTGAAGGCCCTGGTGGATCATCCCCTGCGGGCCAAGGTGGGTGACACGGTGCGGATGTTCATCGGTAACGGTGGGGTGTCAAGGATCTCTTCGTTCCACATCATCGGCGAGATCTTCGACCAGGTCTGGCCCGAAGCAGCGACTACCCGCCCCATAGAGGACATCCAGACGACGCTCGTTCCTGCCGGAGGATCCACCATGGTGGAATTCAAGGTGGAAGTGCCTGGCAACTATGTTCTGGTCGATCATGCACTCAGCCGGATAGACCGGGGTGCCTGGGGGATTTTACAGGTGGACGGACAGGAAAACCCGGCTGTCTATGCACCGTTGAGCCCAGCAGCACCGTTACCGGCAGAACCCGAGATGTTGGATGTAGGTCCCGTGAAATTGAAGCCACGTCATTGATGCAATACTGCCGAGGTGCGGGCCTCCGTACCTCGGCAGAGGATGTTGGGGGTCACCATTTAGCCGGCCCTGGCAAGATGTTGGGGTCAGGTCTCACATTCCACACAAGATCTGACCCGGTATTTGCCCCGCCGGGCGAGGCCAGCCAGGCCAGGAAGCACGACGCCGAACAGCCACCCGGCGGCGGGCAGCGGCACCGCCGCCACGTTCAGGCGCACGATGTCCCGGGTGCCGGTGGCATCGGCGAGCACCGCCAACTCCCACCGCAATCCGCGATCCAGTGTCGGAAACTGCAGATTATCGAAGCTGCCGCTGATGGTCTCGGCGATGAACAGATCGAACCCGTCACCAGCCTGTGGGGTGAACAGGCCGGAGCCCGGGTCGGACAGATCAATGTCCAGGGCGCCGCCCAGGGTCAGGGAACCGCCGATGTCGAAGGCGTCGTACTCAGTGCCGCGTACCAGTCCCCCCAGTTCCATCACGGTGGTGTTGGTCATCCCGAGCACCATGTCGCCTTCCACGTTTACCAGCGACGGGCTGTTACCGGGTAACAGATCACCCTCGAAGAACAGGGTTCCGGTGCCGGTATAGGGACCGCTGCCGCTGACCGAACCGAGGAACACGGCCTGGCTGCCCGCACTGACCCGGAATTCCGTACCGTTATGGGTCACATCGTCGTGAAAGGTTGCGGTTGCACTGCCCGAGACGACGATGGTACCGTCATTGTTCAGGTCGCCGATCACGTCCGAGGATCCGGAGAGGGCCAGGCCGCCTTGGTTGTCTATGCC
>JALVSV010000314.1 GCA_027024125.1 Methylothermaceae bacterium
CCACTGGAACAGATCCATCTCCGGGTCCATATGCAAGACAGCCAGCATCACTGGCACGTTGTCGACAATCGCCGACATCACGCCTACGATGATGTTGGCACTGGAAGGACCGAGGTTTTCATAGATGGCATGCGAGGCCAGGGAGAGATAGCCAAGGTAGCGCAAGCCTCCCACGGCGAATACCACCCCGAAGAAAAACAACAGGGTATCCCATTCCACGTCGCGGACCTGATGAAACAAGTCGAAGCATTCTTCCTTGCGGCGACGTTCCAGGTGGTAAGCATAAATCATCAACAAACTCAGACCCATCATCATTCCCAGATAGGGGGGAAGATCCAGGAACTGTTCAAATACGATGGCAATGCAAATCGAGAGTAGGAATAGTGCCAGAATGAACCAGGAGCCACGTTTTACCTTGAGATTCGAGGCTTTTGCCAAAGGCGGGGTGCCTTTGGGAATGGCAAGGTAGATGCAAAGTGCGGGAATGAGGAAATTGGCCAGGGCAGGCAGGAACAAAGGGAAGAATTGGTCGAAATTCACCTTGTCGTCCTGCCAGACCATCAGGGTTGTGATATCGCCAAAAGGGCTGAAGGCTCCACCGGCATTGGAGGCAATGACGGCGGTCAGACAGGTGAGGGTGATGAAACGGGGATTGTCCCGCCCGATCATCATGACCACGGTACTGACGATCAATACCGTGGTCAGATTGTTGACGATGGTGGAAAGCAGGAAGGTGACGACTCCCATGACCCAAAACAGTCTGCGATAGCTCAGATTGCGGCGTGCAAGCCAAAGGCAAAGGACCCGGAAAACGTTACGTTCATCGAGCACGTTGACGTAGGTCGTAGACACCAGAAGAAAGAGAAAAAGCTCGGCGTATTCCACCAGGTCGGCACGTAACAGTTTGTTGACCTGTACCTGGGGGATGTCCAGGCTGCGGTCCAAAATGGAAATCAAAACCCAAATGATGGCTGCAACCAGCAATATCGGTTTGGATTTTCTGAGCCCAAGAACTTCTTCCATCATCACCAGTACATAGGCGAAAGCGAACAGACCGAGGCATAAGATGGCAATGGGATGATGGGTCAGATCCAGGGCTGGATGGGCTGCGGCTTCCCTTCCTTCTGTAATAGGTGCCAGCAGCATCAATGCTAAAATCTGAATAAGCTGCAGGTGCTTCATCCTTTCCCCTGTTGATTCGAATGCCCCGTTGCAATGGACTATATTATAAAGGTGAGGAGGGGTGGCTGGTGCAGATTGTAGCGTTCATTGTCCTATGGCTGACGGTTGCGGGCGTGCAGGCCGGTCCCACGTCTGTGACCCGGCATCAGCTTTGGTTCAACCACGCCGAACGTGCGTTGGCCAAGGGTGATCGTGAAAAGTTCCAGGCCTGGGTGACCAAGCTGGGGGACTATCCCTTGGTGCCCTATCTTCATTATCGTTACTATCTCAAGTATCCAGATGCAGTCGACGAGATTAACCGATATCTTGAGCGATATGCCGCAACCCGTTATGTCAAACCGGTGCGGATCAGGTTGCTTGAACATCTTGCAAGGCAAGAATCCTGGCGCGACTACCTTTGGTACTATCGTGACCTAGGCAAGACCGAGCTGCATTGCCACTATGCATGGGCCTTGTATCGCCAGGGAAGGGTGAAGCAGGCGTGGCGGGAGACCCAGCGTCTGTGGCTGGTCGGACGCTCCCAACCCAAGGCCTGTGATCGAATTTTCAAAGTCTGGAAGGAGTCTGGACATCTGACAACCGAACTGGTATGGCGACGTTTCGAGTTGGCCCTGGAAAACAACAAATCCAACTTGGCGAAATACCTGGCCAACTCAATGAACAACGAAGAGCGGAAGCGAGCGCTCTTTTGGTTAAAGGTACACCACCATCCGAAGAAATATCTTTGCGCTACCTGGCCCGCTGCTTTCCAGGGTGATGGGGAAATTTTTGCCGACGGTCTCAGGCAGTTGGCGCGCCAGGACCGGGAAGCGGCCCTTCAGTTGTGGGAACAGGACGCCAATCGCTTCAAACTGACACCGGAGCAGATTTCCCAGATCCAACGCTTTATCGGTCTTCGTCTGGCATGGCGCCACGATCCCCGTGCATGGGATTGGTTGTCGGCGGTATCCAAGCCGTTCCGTGACCCGGAAGTGACTGCCTGGCGGGTTCGGGTCGCGTTGCGAGAGGAGCATTGGAGCAGGGCGCTGAATGCGATCGAAGACATGCCTGCGATCGAGCGGCGTGATGCGCAGTGGCGATATTGGCGTGCCCGGGCCCTGGAAGAAATGTATGGAACAGAGACTGCCCGGCCAGAATTCGTAGAGGTTGCTGAGAACATGGATTTTTACGGTTTTCTGGCTGCGGACAGGCTACAGGGCGATTATCGTATTGCTCATGATCCCATCACTGTTTCCGAACAGACCGTCCAGGAGTTGGAAAAGTCGTTGACGTTCAGGGCGATTCGGGAATTCATCGCCCTGGATCGTTATTGGGATGCCAGGAGGGAATGGTGGTATCTGCTGAAATATGCCGATCGAGAAAAGCTGTTGGCTGCCGCGGTTCTGGCCAGGCGGATGGGTTGGCCCCAAATGGCCATCTTTGCAGTCGCCAAGGCTGAGCATTGGAACGATCTCGATATCCGTTTTCCTGTCAGGTTTTTGGATCAGGTACGCAATTATGCCAAAACAAGAAACGTCGACCCGGCCTATATTTTTGGGATCATCCGCCGGGAGAGCGCATTCGATGAACATGCCAATTCTCCTGTCGGCGCCCGTGGCCTGATGCAGTTGATGCCTTACACCGCCCGGAAGGTGGCCCGCCAGTTACGTGAGCGCTTGCGAACGGTCAAGGCCCTGGAGGACTCGGCCACCAACGTTCGCTATGGCACTGCCTATTTCAGTTCCTTGCTGGAAAAGTTCGATGGCCATTTCGTGCTGGCGACAGCGGCTTACAATGCCGGGCCACACCGTGTGGACCGATGGTTGCCAACCCGGTTCATGCCGGCAGACATCTGGATCGAAACCATCCCCTTCAGGGAAACCCGGCGTTATGTCAGAGCCGTGCTTGCCTACGCCATGATTTACCAAAAGCGTCTTGGGCAACCGTCCAGGCGGCTCAGCGCCTATACCACCCCCATTCCCGGCGTCAAAAGAAGATCGGGAAAAGCCAATATGCATATCTGTCGCAGTTCTTCATGAATTGCTGCTGATTTTATTCTCTGGCTGTTAGATAATGAACAGCTTTTCCATGCTTGGACGTGACTACATGCATAAAAAACAAAATAGTTATTCTTACGAGGAATTGCTTCAATGCGCCCATGGGGAATTGTTCGGTCCAGGTAACGCCCGCCTGCCCTTGCCGCCCATGCTGATGTTCGATCGCATCGTCCATATCAGTGACGAGGGTGGCAGCTATGGCAAAGGTGAAATCATTGCGGAGCTGGATGTCAAGCCGGATCTGTGGTTTTTCCAGTGTCATTTTGAAACGGACCCTGTGATGCCCGGTTGTCTGGGGTTGGATGCCATGTGGCAGTTGGTGGGGTTTTTCCTTGGCTGGATGGGCGCCCCGGGAAAAGGTCGCGCCTTGGGTGCGGGGGAAGTGAAGTTCCGTGGTCAGGTGCTTCCCAACAATCGAAAAGTGACCTATAAAATTGACTTCAGGCGGGTGATGCTTAGAAAACTGGTGATGGGGATTGCTGACGCCACCCTTGAATGTGATGGCAGAACCCTGTACGAAGCCTCTGACCTAAGGGTTGGACTGTTCACATCGACGGAGGATTTTTGATGAGACGGGTAGTGGTGACCGGCATCGGTATCGTATCCAGCATTGGCAACAACAAGCACGAGGTGTTGGATTCCCTGCGCGAGGGCCGTAGTGGGATCGAATTTTCCGAAGAATACGCACAACTGGGGTTGCGTAGTCATGTCTGCGGTTCCATAAAACTGGATCCGGCCGAGCACATCGACCGCAAAGTCTATCGTTTCATGGGGGAGGGTGCCGCCTATAATTACATCGCCATGCAGGAAGCCATAGCGGATGCCGGTCTCGGGGAGGGGGAGGTATCCCATGAACGGGTTGGCATCGTGATGGGGTCTGGTGGTCCTTCGACCAAGGATATCGTCGAGGCGGCGGATATTCTGCGGGAGAAGGGGATCAAACGGGTGGGTCCCTATAGAGTTCCCCGGGTGATGTCCAGTACGAACTCGGCGTGTCTGGCGACCCCTTTCAAGATCAAAGGAATCAATTATTCCATCAGTTCGGCCTGTTCCACCAGCGCCCACTGCATTGGCAATGCGGTCGAATTGATCCAAATGGGGAAACAGGATCGTATGTTTGCTGGTGGCGGTGAGATGGTCCATTGGACCTTGACGCTCACCTTCGATGCCATGGGAGCGCTTTCCAGCAAATACAACGACAAACCACAAAGCGCTTCTCGTGCCTACGATGCCAATCGAGACG
>JALVSV010000315.1 GCA_027024125.1 Methylothermaceae bacterium
TTGAAGAGGCAGGTGGTGTGATTCGAAAGCCTCGCCGGCAGGGAGGCCGGCGCGGAGCCTACAGGGAGGTATTTACGGCGTTTTTCGAAACAGACCACCTGCCTCGTCCAGAATAGATGACGGTGCCCTGAGGTGATTCGGAATATTCGTTGATACAACCCTCCTCCTGGGGTTCTTACCAACATTCAGCCCAGATACTGCGCCATATCCACGACGTACCGTTTCGCCCCCCAGTCTCCCGGCTTGTCCTCAAACACTCCCGCCAAGGGAGTTCCACACTGAGTGCATTTGCCATCTGCAGTGAGGTTCCACTCGGTCAGCACATACCAATCCCGTCCAATCAGCAACTGACCGCAACTGTGGCATTGGGTGCTATCGCCTTCAGGATTATGGACATTTCCGGTATAGACATAGCGCAGACCATTGTCCATGGCGATTTTCCGGGCACGAATCAGGGTGGAAACAGGAGTGGAGGGATAATCCATCATTTTCCAGTCAGGATGAAAAGCGGTGAAATGATGGGGTACGTCCGGTCCCAACTTTTCCACGACCCAACGCGTCATCTCGTCGATCTCCTTGTCGGAGTCGTTCTCCCCGGGGATCAATAGGGTCGTCAGCTCCAACCAGCAATCGGTCTCGTGTTTGATATATTCCAGGGTCTCGAGTACCGGCTGCAGATGTCCGCCGCAGATCTTGCGGTAGAAGTCCTCGCTGAAGGCCTTCAAATCCACGTTGGCTGCATCCATATAGCTATAGAATTCCTGACGCGGCTCAGGAGTGACATAACCTGCGGTCACCGCGACGGATTTGATGCCAGCCTTGCGGCATTCCCTGGCAGTGTCGATCACGTATTCGTGGAAGATGACCGGATCATTGTAGGTGTAGGCGACGCTCTTGCACCCCAGGGACTGGGCGGCCCTGGCAATGGCATCGGGTGGCGCCTCCACGGTCAGGGTATCGAATTCCCGGGATTTGCTGATGTCCCAGTTCTGACAAAATTTGCAAGCAAGATTACAGCCTGCGGTCCCGAAAGAAAGAATGGGGGTCCCGGGAAGGAAGTGATAGAGCGGCTTTTTTTCGATGGGGTCGATGCAGAATCCGCTGGCTCGTCCATAGGAGGTCAAGACGATCTGCCCGTTTTCACAGGCACGGACGAAACACAACCCCCTTTGTCCTTCATGGAGCTTACAGAACCGGGGGCACAGATCACACTGAATCTTGCCATCGGGCAACTTGTGCCAGTACTTGGTTGGGACGTTATTTTCAGCCACTGCGGTACTATTCATTGCATTTACCCGTTGATTTCAATCTCTGGTGATCATATATAGGTTACAGCACCCAATTTCAACCCTCAGTGGAAGGAGATTCGCCATGACTTCAGTTCGCTATCCCGCCGTCGCCGGGATGTTCTATCCTGATGACCCGGTGACTTTGGATGAGATGATTCACGCCTACCTCGATGCAACCACGGCAGAAGGCCCTGTCCCCAAAGCGATTATCGCCCCCCACGCAGGTTACGTCTACTCCGGCCCGGTGGCCGCCAGCGCTTATCGACTTTTGATTCCTGCCAAAGACATGGTCAAACGGGTCATCCTTCTGGGGCCTGCCCATCGCGTCCCCTTCCGGGGCCTGGCTGTACCCAGCGTCGATTTCTTCATGACCCCTTTTGGTACTGTGGCCGTGGACAGGCAGGCCATCGAAACGATCGCCGACCTACCATGGGTGACGATCTCTGACTCTCCCCATGAACCCGAACACAGTCTCGAGGTCCACCTGCCCTTCCTGCAGGAAGTGCTGGAAGACTTCAAAGTGGTTCCCGTGGTGGTGGGAGACGCCACGCCTGAGGAAGTCGCCGCGGTGTTGGAACGACTTTGGGGCGGCCCAGAAACACTCATCGTCATTAGCTCGGATCTGAGCCACTATCACGATTACACGACTGCCAGGCAAATGGATGCCGCTACTTCACAGGCGATCGAGGCCCTCGACCCCAAGGCACTCACTTTCGAATCGGCCTGTGGAAGAATTCCGGTATCAGGCCTTTTGATTGCAGCGAGAAAACACGGACTCCATGCCAGAACCATCGATCTTAGAAATTCCGGCGACACTGCCGGACCAAAGGATCAAGTCGTAGGATACGGAGCTTATGTCTTTTACTGAAGAAAACCAACTGACACAGCAGGAGCGCCAGTTGTTGCTGCAACTGGCGCGAGAATCCATCCGCCACGGTGCGCGACACGGGAATCCACCCGTCGTGGAGTTACACAACCTACCCCCTGCCTTGAAGCAAATCCGAGCCACTTTCGTGACCCTGGAGGAGTTGGGTCAGCTGCGGGGGTGTATCGGATCTTTGGAGGCCCGCCGTCCTTTGGCCGAGGATGTGGTGCAAAACGCCTTTGCTGCGGCTTTCGGTGATCCACGCTTTCCCCCGGTAACCGAACCGGAGGTGGACAAACTGGACATTCATATCTCGGTGCTGAGCCCATTGGAAGAGATGCATTTTGCATCAGAAGCGGACCTCCTCAGGCAGATCCGCCCGGGTATCGACGGCCTGGTGCTGGAAGACGGCCCCTACCGCGGAACCTTTCTGCCAGCGGTCTGGGAGTCCCTGCCTGACAAAAGGGATTTCCTCCGTCATCTCAAAATAAAGGCAGGGTTACCTCCGGATTACTGGTCGAACACACTCAGGGTGTGGCGATATACCACCGAGATGATCGAGTAGTCCTGCTCGGTCGCCTATCCCGGACCACCCCCTACTCTATCGGATTTGTCAGTAACGCTTTAAATCTCTTGGCATCTTGCGCCATGGACAAGTTGTTGAAAAGTACCTGTACGGACCCCTGCCTGGGGAGCATACCCGCAAGGTTCGACAGATCCTCGTCGCTGTAGCGATATCGATAATGATAGGCAGGCAGGCCATGGAGACGGTAGTAATGCCAGTCCCGGCTCAAAGAGTGATTCAGAAAGGGATCGACTCCATGGACCAGCCCGCATTCTAACAGCAACGGTTCCAGGATATCGTCATGCCATCCCGGCCCACGGGGTTCGAATACGATTTTCCATTCCCCACGCCGTACTTCGGCAAAGAATCGTTTCAGACATTCCAGATTCTCAATCGTCGGCCTGAAACTGGGGGGCGCTTGGCAGACGATCGCCACCGCATTGAGGATATCAGCCAGTTGAGAGACTTGAGACCAGGCCTGCCGCGTCAAGTCGTTGAGTTGGAAATAACCACAGAGCTGCTTCTCAGTATCGCTGAGTTGTCTGCGCAGGCGCCGATAGGTGGGACTGGAAGGTGGATGGGTGATCAGTTGCCAGGCCTTGAGGCTGAAGGCATAGTCGGCAGGCGCTTCTTCACGCCAGCGCCGGACTGTCTGCTCTCCCGGTGGATGATAGAAGGTTTGCTGGACCTCGATAATATCGAGGTCGCGGAAGAGGATTTTGCGCGCTTCGGGAAAACCGCAGGTTCCAACTCTGACCCTCATTCCATCCCGACCTGTTAGATTAAGGGGACCCTAAAGCGCAAGCGTGCAAATTCCCGCTTTTCAGTCCTATTGTGAACGCTGCCACCCGTTGCCGGGAGCTGCCATGGGTGAAAGCGTCAGGAACCACATATCCCTGGGCCTGTTTCTGCAGCGTATCATCCCCGATTGCACTGGCTGCAGCAAGGGCTTCCTCCACGTCCCCTGGTTCCAGGATATCGAAACGTTCCTGGGCGTGATGGGCCCAGACGCCGGAATAACAATCCGCCTGTAGTTCGACCGCAACCTGGAGGGCGTTTGCCTGGGCACGTCCTTGAGCGCGTTGCTGGGCTCGATGGACCTTTTTCAAGGTGCCTTGAAGATTTTGTACATGATGACCCACTTCGTGGGCCAACACATAAGCCTGGGCGAAATCCCCCGAGACCCCATGACGACGCTTGAGCTCTACGAAAAAACCCAGATCCACATAGACTTTTTGGTCTGTCGGGCAATAGAAAGGGCCTGCCTGGGCACTGGCATATCCGCAACCACTGCGGGTCGAACCACGGTACAACACCAGGGTCGGTTCGGTATATCGAATACCATATTTGGGCAAGACCACCTTCCAGACCGCTTCGGTATCGGCCAGGACGGTTTCGATGAACTCAGCCAGTTGATCTTCCGCCTCCGAATTCATCCCCACGGTGGAGGTGCTGCGACCCAATAAGCTCATCGGATCGAACCCACTGAAATAGGCCACCCCCCCGACCAATAAAATCACCCAACCAATCTTGGTATGAAGCAAGCCCTTGATCAGAGGATACAAGGTCATCATTGACCTCAAAGAGGGAACCCGCCTACCACCGCCACGCTGGTTTCGGCGATCCTCGACGTGACTGCTTCGCCTTCTGTTGCGCCATTTCACGATATTCCTCTGATCCTATTCCATAAATGGTGCCAAGGAATATCCATCACGATCTGCCATAAAGGTGAGCCCAGTG
>JALVSV010000316.1 GCA_027024125.1 Methylothermaceae bacterium
ACAACGGCTATTTCCTGGAGCCTGCCATCACCATCCCTCCCGATGCCACCAGCGTCACGATCAGTAACGATGGCATCGTGTCCGTTTCCCTGCCCGGCAACCCGACGCCTCAACAAGTCGGACAGATTCAACTCGCCGATTTCATCAATCCCACCGGACTCGAGCCGATGGGTGAAAATCTGTTCCAGGAATCGGTTGCAAGCGGAACCGCCACGGTGGGAAATCCGGGCGAGGAAGAGCGGGGGGGGCTGGTGCAACATTCCCTGGAAACCTCCAACGTCAACGTGGTGGAAGAAATGGTCAACATGATCGAAACCCAGAGGGCCTACGAGATGAATTCCAAGGCCATCTCCACCGTCGACCAGATGCTCGCCTTCGTGACCAACAATCTCTAGGAACCTTGAGATGACTCCATTGATATTCCACGGTGGAAACGACAGGTGGCTGGGCCTTGCAGGCAGAATCCCTGCCATGACAGTGCTGATCGTTGTGACAGGCTGCACGACCCTACCGGAGTCGATGCCCCGTCATAATGCCAATTTTGCCCCGGCATCCCCTCCATACCAGCCGCCACCGCTCCGTCCAACGGGCAGTATCTATCAATCCCATCAGGACATGCGGCTGTTCGAGAACCTGACCGCCCATCGGACCGGCGATATCCTGACCATCCGCCTGGTGGAAAAGACCGATGCCGCAAAGGATGCCGATCTGCAGATCAAGAAACAGAACAGTATCGCCGCCTCCGCGCCGATACTGTTCGGTCAGTCCCAGGTCCTCGGAGTAGACTGGGAGAGCAAAGCCATCGCCAATAAAGACTTCAAGGGTGAAGGTGAGAGTACCCAGAGCAATATGCTCAAGGGCACCGTGACGGTCACGGTCGTGGAGGTGCTACCCAACGGCAATCTCAGGGTCCAGGGTGAAAAACGCCTGACCATCAATGACGGCCACGAGTACGTCCGGCTGGCCGGGATCGTGCGTCCGGTGGACATCGACGCTGACAATTCGGTCCCCTCCACCAAGGTGGCCGATGCCACCATGATGTATACCGGGGAAGGGGCCATGGCCGATGCCAAGGAGGTCGGCTGGCTGACCCGTTTCTTCAACAGCATGTTTTTCCCCTTCTGAGACCACATGATGCACGCGATACGCTGCCTACTCCCTTATCTGTTACTGTTGGCATTCGCCAAGTCAGTCACAGCGGAGCGAATCAAGGATCTGGCAAGTATCGCCGGGGTGCGTGACAATCAGCTGATCGGCTATGGTCTGGTCGTGGGACTCAACGGCACGGGTGACAAGACCAAGTTTACCGGCCAGACTCTCCGCAACATGCTTGCCAGAATGGGCCTCACCCTGCCCCCGGGTTTTCGGCCGAAATCCAAGAACGTGGCGGCGGTCACCGTCCATGCCATCCTGCCACCGTTTGCCAAACCCGGCCAGACCATCGATGTCAACGTGTCTTCTATCGGGGATGCCAAGAGTCTGCGCGGCGGATCGTTGCTGATGACCCCCCTAAAGGGAATCGACGGGCAAGTCTATGCCGTTGCCCAGGGAAACCTGATCGTCGGAGGACTGACCGCCAGTGGCCAGGATGGTTCCAACATCACCATCAATATCCCCAGTGCCGGCCGCATCCCCAATGGCGCCACAGTGGAAAGGCCCGTCCTCTCCCCCTTCGGGCATACCAAATACCTGACCCTGAATCTGCACAATCCCGATTTCACCACCACCCAGCGAATCGCCCAGGCAATCAACAAAGTACTTGGGCCTGACACGGCACGCCCACTGGACAGCGCCTCGATCCAGGTGAGCGCTCCGCTCGATCCGGCCCAGAAGGTGACTTTCGTTTCCATGATCGAAAACCTGACCGTGGATCCTGGGGAATCGGCCGCCAAGGTCATCGTCAACGCCCGGACTGGCACCGTGGTCATCAGCCAGAACGTGAGGGTACGTCCGGCGGCGGTCTCCCACGGCAAACTGGTGGTCACCATCCGGGAGAACCCAGAGGTCAGTCAACCCGCTCCCTTCTCCAGGGCGGGCACCACGGAGGTGGTGCCCCAGTCCGACATCACGGTCGAGGAACAGGGGCGCCACATGTTCGTATTCGATCCCGGCGTCTCCTTGCAGGAACTGGTGCGTGCCGTCAACCAGGTGGGCGCCGCACCTTCCGACCTGGTCGCGATTCTCGAAGCGTTGAAGAGCGCTGGCGCCCTGCAGGCAGAATTGATCATCATCTAAAGTTATGCGTCCCCCTGCCGATATCTATACTGATTTCTCCCATCTGGCCGAGCTGAAACGCAAATCCAGGCAGGATGGCGATGCCGCCCTCAAGGAAGTCGCCAAACAGTTCGAAGCCATGTTTCTGCAAATGGTGCTCAAACAAATGCGTCAAGCCAGTCCCGGTGACCCAATCTTCGACAGCGATCGCAGCCGCTTCTATCAGGAGATGCACGACCAGCAACTGGCGCTTCACCTTTCCCAAGGAGGCAGTGTTGGCATCGCGGATATGATCGTGCGTCAACTCGGAGGACACCCCCTCCCCCAGGTGGAGCCGCAACCATCGGCCGAGCATCGGACAGCCATTCCCTCAATACCCTATCCTTCGGAGAAAGAAGCACCCGAAACTGTCCCTTTGCGTCCTGCTGGGAAAAATCACTTAACCCATCCCATCGTCACCAAATCTCAACCGTCTTCCCCTGCCACCACAGCCAACCAGAATACCGGGGCAGCCCAACCCTCCAGATTCGATTCACCGCAACAATTCATCCGGTATCTGTCGCCCCTGGCCGAACGGGCAGCCGCCAAGATCGGTGTCGACCCAGGGATCCTGTTGGCCCAGGCTGCCCTGGAAACCGGGTGGGGAAAAAAGGTCATCAGGCATCCAGACGGCAGCAGCAGCCACAATCTTTTCAACATCAAGGCCGGCAGGCATTGGGAAGGCAGCCGGGTCCGGATCGACACCCTCGAACACATCGACGGCATTGCGGTCAGAAAACGCGCCGACTTCAGGGCCTATGAAGATTACCAACAAAGTTTCGAAGACTACGTGGAATTGTTGCGCAAGCCCAGATACGCCCCGACCCTGCGCCACGCCAGGGATCCGGAGAAATACATCAGAGCACTACAGGATTCCGGATATGCCACGGATCCTGACTATGCCGACAAGATCCTTACGATCTACCGCCACCAAACCCTGGCCTCACGGTAACTCTCATGGAATACAGCGACTTATACCCCGCAAGGATGAAAGAAGCTATTTCACAGCCCTGTGTTCTTTCACGGTAAAGGAGACCCCCGATGGGAAGCACGATTCTTGACATCGCCACTTCTGCCCTCAGAGTGACCCAGAATGCCCTCACCACCACCGGTCACAACATTGCCAACGTCAACACAGAAGGCTATAGCCGGCAAAGGGTCCTCTCTTCGTCGCGTGAACCACAATTTTCAGGAGCCGGTTTCTTTGGTACCGGCGTCCAGACCACCTCCATACGACGCGCCTATGACGAATTCCTCGCCACCCGGTTGCGTGACGCCACCAACAATTTTTTCGAGACCGATCAGTTTCACAGCCTGACCAATCAGATCAACAATATCGTCGCCGATCCTGATCTTGGCATGTCCTCGGCCATGGAGAATTTCTTCAATTCCCTGCATGACGTCGCCAACGATCCCACCTCCATTCCCGCGCGGCAGACATTGATCACCGAGGCCCAGATGCTGACCGATCGTTTCAACACACTGGATGCCCGCCTCAAGGAAATCGGCAGCCAGACTCAGAACATTCTGCAAAACACCACCAATGAAATCAACGGTCTGGCCAAAGAGATTGCCAACCTGAATGACAAAATCGTCGTAGAGCAAGGAAGGGCCCAGGGCAAGCCACCCAATGACCTGCTGGACAAGCGCGATCAGCTGATCCTTGAGCTTGCTGAAAAAATCGACGTCACCACGGTGCTCCAGGACAACGGCGCGTTGAGCGTGTTCATCGGCAACGGCCAACAACTGGTCGGTGATACCCATACCAACAGGCTGGGACTGGAACCCAATGACCTGGATCCCAATGCCCGGGAAGTGACTCTCAGCAGTGGCAGCAATTCCGTGAAAATCACCGGCACTCTGTCCGGTGGACAGCTGGGCGGACTGCTGAGATTTCAGAACGAGGTTCTGACTCCCAGCCAAAACAAGCTGGGACGTCTGGCAGTTGGTCTGGCCGTGGAATTCAACCAACTGCATCAGACCGGGTTCGATCTGGATGGGAACAGCGGCATCGAATTCTTTACCCTGCAGTCCCCCGAAATCCCAATCATGCAGGATGGAACAGGCACCGTGGCCGCCAGCTATGACACCGCCAACATCACCGACCTGCAGGCCAGTGATTACCGGCTGGATTATGACGGCAGCACCTACACCCTGACCCGTTTGAACGACTTCACCCAAACAACCATCGCCTCGTTCC
>JALVSV010000317.1 GCA_027024125.1 Methylothermaceae bacterium
ACGATGTAGTTTGGCTTCATTTTGATGTATGCGGGTGAGCAGACGATCAAGATGGCTCTGTAGAATGCACAGCTCGATTTGCAGTTCGTCGATTTCCACAACCGGATTGGTCTCAGTCACGGGGTTCTGTTCTTAGAAGATTAGCTCATGACGATGAATTTTGCTGTAATAAATCAAGGAATTGTTCCTCATCCAGGATATTCACCCCCAATTTCCTTGCTTTATCGAATTTCGATCCTGGATCTTTCCCTGCTACCACGAAGTCGGTTTTTCTGGAGACACTGCCAGTAACTTTTCCGCCCAATGACTCCAGCTTTTCCTTGGCTTCATCCCGGCTCATGGAGGAAAGTGTGCCGGTGAACACGAAGGTTTTTCCTTCCAGAGGACGGGCTTTGGACGTATCCTCCGGGGTCTCCCAATGGATCCCGGCTTCAAGCAGGCGCCTGATGACTTCAAGATTGTGGGGCTGGCGGAAGAAGGCCACGATGTGTTTGGCGACGATAGGGCCGATGCTTGGAATTTGCTCCAGTTCCTCTTCGCCGGCTGCCTTGAGTTTGTCCAGGGAGCGGAAATGATCGGCCAGTATCTGGGCGGTGACTTCACCGACTTCACGGATTCCCAGGGCATAGAGGAAGCGAGCCAGAGTCGTGTGCTTGCTCTTTTCCAATGCCTCGATCAAATTCTGAGCCGACTTGGGCCCCATCCTTTCCAGGGAAGCCAGCTGATCGGCATCGAGGTTGTAGAGGTCGGCGATATCCTTGATCAGCCCTTTTTCCAATAATTGATCGATCAGTTTTTCCCCCAGACCGTCGATGTCCATGGCCCGACGTGAAGCAAAATGTTTGATACTGGCCTTGAGTTGTGCCGGGCAAAACAACCCGCCGCTGCAACGTATCAGTGTACCTCCGGGATCTGCGACCACCTCAGAAGCACAGACCGGGCAGCGCTTGGGAGGTTCGATGGCGCGGGCATCGTCGGGACGTTTTTCCACGATGACCTGAACGACTTCGGGAATCACGTCACCGGCGCGGCGGATGACCACGGTGTCACCGATTCTGACGTCCTTGCGTTTCATCTCCTCGAAATTGTGCAAAGAAGCACTTGAGACCGTGACGCCACCTACCTGGACGGGTCTGAGTTTGGCCACCGGGGTCAGAATACCGGTACGGCCCACCTGAACTTCGATGTCTTCGACCACAGTGGTGGCTTCGTGGGCAGGGAATTTATGGGCGATGGCCCAGCGTGGTGCGCGGGCCGTGTAGCCGAGTTGATGTTGCCAGTCGAACCGGTCCACTTTGTAGACGACGCCGTCGGTCTCGTAGGGAAGGTCTTCGCGCCTGTTCAACATGTCCCGGTAGTAACTCAGACATCCATCGGCTCCCTGGACCAAACTGCGTTCTGGCGCCACAGGGATGCCCCATGACAGAAATTGATCCAGCATTTCGTGGTGTGTCGGCGGAAGCCGTTCTTCCGGAAAGATGCCAAAGCCGTAACAGAAGAAGTCGAGGGGCCGCCTGGCGGTAACCTTGGGATCCAGTTGACGCAAACTACCGGCAGCTGCATTACGTGGGTTGGCGAAAGTCTTTTCACCGTGGCGCTCGGCCCATTCATTGAGTTGTCGGAAGCCTTCGATAGGCATGAAGACTTCACCGCGCGCCTCGAACCGGTCAGGCCATCCTGAGCCCTGCAGACGCAGAGGTATCGAGCGGATGGTGCGGACGTTGGCGGTAACGTCCTCGCCGGTATAGCCATCTCCCCGGGTGGCCGCCCGAACTAAATGACCCTCTTCGTACACGATCGTAACCGCCAGGCCATCCAGTTTGGGTTCGGTGGAATAATCGATGGTGCCTACGCCCAACCGTTCTTTGATTCGCCTTTCGAAGTCATGGATATCCTGTTCCGTGAAGGCATTGTCGAGCGACAACATAGGCACATCATGACGGACCGGGGCAAAGGCCTCGGATGGTGGGGCCCCGATGCGTTGAGTGGGTGATTCTGGAGTGACAAGTTCAGGATATCGCTGTTCCAGCCGTTGTAACTCTGCCATCAAGGAATCGTATTCGGCATCTGAGATGACTGGCTGATCGAGAACGTAATAACGATAGTTGTGGTATTCGATTTCCCGACGAAGTTCTTCGACTCGCCGTTTGACCTTCCCGGGAACGGTCATGTCAGCCGGTTCCGCGCAGCTGGCGACGCCATAGAGCCAACTTGACTGCCGTCAGGGGATGTCTTCGATCGTCCAATTCAGTGCCGCTCAGGCGCTGTGCCAGAGTATGGCAAAGAGTGATCATGCGCTCGAAAGCTTGTAATGGATCCGAAACGAGCGGGGGTTGCATAAACAGAGTCAGACCCGGAGTCTGGAAAGTGTCCATCCGGTCAATGGGGAATGTTCCCGGTTTGACCATACTGGCAACGCTAAATTGAATTCTGTCGCCCTGATAAAGGTGGAAAATTTCCATGTCACCATATTTCAGACCCAGATCTGCAAACGCTTTGGCCAGGTCCGGCCCATTGAAGACATGGCCCTTTGAGGCGACGATACTGATCTGGATGACCTCGGGCAGATTGGCCTTTTCCTCCTTTGGTGTGGGTGCAGATTTCTCTTCTGTAGGTGCTTCCAAAGGAGTTTCTTCCTCTTCGAGTACTTCTTTGACGGAAGCTTCCGGCTCCTCCAGGATGTGCTCTGTTTCCAGAACTTCAAGGTCGGGGGCTGTGCTCTCCTCAATGGGGTTGATGGAAATGGTATCGATCTCTTCCAGTTCGAAATCATCCGGGGCTTTGGAGAACATACCCGAATTCAGTTTCCGCTGGCGTTTTTTCCATCGGTCCCAAAGATAAATCAACAGCAACAACAGAATTCCGGCAATTGCGAGGATGATGCGCAGGGTGGTCTTTTCCATTATTTCCATCGCTTGTTTTCCTTCATGCTGCGGCCATTTCGGCCGCCCGTTCCAGATCCACTGAGACGATACGTGACACGCCAGGCTCTCGCATGGTCACACCGATCAGTTGATCAGCGATTTCCATGGTCGTTTTGTTATGGGTGACGAAGATGAATTGTACCCGTTCTGACATCGATTGCAGTAGAGCACAGAAACGACCGACATTCGCTTCGTCCAGAGGGGCATCGACTTCGTCGAGCATGCAAAAGGGTGCTGGATTGAGTTCGAAGAAAGAAAACACCAGTGCCACTGCCGTGAGCGCCTTTTCTCCACCGGACAAAAGATGGATCGAGCTGTTGCGTTTTCCAGGTGGCCTGGCCATGATACGGATACCCGCTTCCAGTGGATCGTCACAGGTCATCTCCAGACTGGCTTCGCCTCCGCCGAACAAGGCGGGAAAGCGGTTGCGGAAATGGCCGTCCACGATCTTGAAGGTTTCCCTGAAACGGCTGCGGGTTTCGCGGTCTATGGTACGTATGGCCTTGTCAAGCAAATCCAGGGAAGTGGTCAGATCGTCATACTGTTTATCGAGAAAGCGCAATCTCTCTGAATGCAGTCGGTGTTCTTCGATGGCAGCAAGATTCACATCTCCAAGGCGGGCCTTATCGAGTTGTAACTGATCGAGTCGCTGTTGCCATTCGCAAGCGGTGGCTTCACCATCGAGATCTGCCAATATCCGGTCCGGCAGGAAATCGGCAGATTCCACCTGTTCCTGCACCGTCTGCAGTCGCACCCTGGCAGCCTCTGCTTTCAGCCTCGCTGCTTCAAGGTTTTCGCGTGCCCGATCTTTCAGGGATTCCCTTTGGGCATGGAGGCTTCTGAGTTGGCGCCACGTGGATTCCGCCTGTTTCAACTCATGGCGGAGGTTTGCCACCGACTTTTCCAGTGACGGGTGCTGGCGGCGTAAAAGCTCAAGCTGTTCTGTGATCTGATTCAAAGGCTGTTCTCCCTGCGCCTGTTCGTTCTCGGCCTGGGCCAACCGCCGTTGCAGGTCCTGGCACTGTCCCTGGGCGCGTTCCAGCTGTTTTTGCAGGATCTTCAGGGAGCTGTGGGCATGTTCCAGTGCGGATTCCAGCCTTGCTTTATTTTCCATGACAGTGCGGACGGCCGTTGAAGCCTGTTCACTGGCACTTCGGCTTTGCGCGAGCACTGTTTCCAGATTCTGCAGTGCTTGTTCCTGATTGCCCAACTCGCTTCGGTCCTGTTCCAATTGACGTTGACAGGCGGCCAGATCGTTATCGGTCTGCCGCAGGCTCTGGCTGACCTCGTTATGCTCGTGGCTTAGATGTTCCAGTTGTCGTCGAGTCTCTTCGAGGCGGCGTTGGGCACCTTGGAGCTCTGCCTGAAGACGGGTTTGTCGGGTGCTGGTTTCACGTTCCTGGCTGCGAAGCTGGTCGAGCTGGTTTTCCGCTTCATGAAGTTGGGAGACCAGTTGTTCCTGTTGCTTGAAGAGTCGTTCTTTGTGCCGTTTCAGTGTTTCCAGTTCACAGCGCAGCATGCGCAG
>JALVSV010000318.1 GCA_027024125.1 Methylothermaceae bacterium
TAGTGGCCCTTCTGTTGGGTGGAGGAGCCGGCTACTGGCTGGCCGGCCGTCAATTTGAGACAGCCCCTGCAACCGTTTCAAGCGACGGATGTGTACCCATGTTCTACCGTCACCCAATGAATCCTTCAATCACTTCGAAGACGCCTGCCAAAGATGAAATGGGAATGGATTACGTTCCGGTCTTACCACCGGGTTGCGATGGCAAGGAGGCGTCATCTGGACCACCTGGCACTGTGACAATCGACCCGACAGTGGTACAGGAGATCGGCGTCCGTACCGCCAAAGTCGTGCGTCGGAATTTCTCCCATCCTATCCGTACCGTCGGCAGAGTCACCTACGACGAAGATCTGCTTGCCCGCCTGCACCCCAAAACCGAAGGCTGGATAGAAAAACTCTATATCAGCGAAACCGGTGAATTCGTGGCAAAGAACGTCGAGTTGTTGAGCCTGTATTCCCCCCAACTGGTATCGAGTGAGCAGGAATATCTGCTGGCGCTCAAGAGCCTGCGCATCCTTGAGGACAGCCCATTCGAAGACATTCGCAGGGGGGCTCTGGAACTGGTCAAAACCTCACGGGAACGGCTGAAATTGCTCGATGTGCCGGAACATCAGATCAGGGAATTGGAGCAGAACGGCCAGATCATGAAGAACCTCCATATCCATTCCCCGGTGGATGGTTATGTCGTCCATGTAGGGGTCCGGGAAGGGCAATATGTGACCCCACAAACTGAACTTTACCTCGTAGCTGATCTGAGCAAGGTCTGGGTCTATGCCGACATCTATGAATACGAATTGCCTTGGGTACGTGTCGGTGATTTGGCGGAGATCGTCCTGACCGCCGTACCCGGGCGAGTTTTCAAAGGCAAGGTGGTCTATGTCTATCCCTATGCCGAGGCAAAGACCCGTACCGTCAAGGTGAGATTGGAATTCTCAAACCCCGATCTGCTTCTGAAACCGGAATTGTTCGCCAACGTGACGCTCCACACCCTTCCCAAATCCAATGTGCTTGCCATTCCTTCGGAAGCAGTGTTACGGACCGGCATCAAAGAACACGTTTTTGTCGTAAAGGGCCCTGGACGATTCGAACCTCGACAAATCACGCTTGGGATTCCATCCAATGGTCAAGTGGAGGTCCTGGCGGGGCTGGAGGAAGGAGAGGAAGTCGTGGTATCCAGCCAGTTCCTGATTGATTCCGAATCGAAGTTGCAGGAAGCGTTGCTCAAATTCACAGAAACGATGAAAAAGGGGGAAACGGAAGGCATCCAAGACATGAAGAACATGGACGGCATGAAGAACATGGACGGCATAAAGAACATGGACGGCATAAAGAACATGGACGGCATGAAGAACATGGACGGCATGAAGAACATGGACGGCATGAAGAACATGGATGACATGAAGAACATGGATGACATGAAGAACATGGATGGCATGAAGAACATGGATGGCATGAAGAACATGGATGGCATGAAGAACATGGAACATAAAAAGGATGTGCTAACGGGAGGACAACATGATTGAAGGAGTGATCACTGCCTCCATCAAGGACCGGATGCTGGTTTTGATCGGTGCCGTGTTGCTGTTGGCTGTCGGCCTTTGGAGTCTGCAAAACACACCTCTGGATGCCATTCCCGATCTTTCCGATGTCCAGGTGATCGTCTTCACCGAATACCCAGGCCAAGCCCCCCAGGTGGTAGAGGATCAGGTCACCTACCCACTCACCACGGCAATGCTTGCCGTCCCCAAGGCCAAAGTGGTGCGGGGCTATTCCTTCTTTGGATTTTCCTTCGTCTACATCATCTTTGACGATGGTACCGACATGTATTGGGCCCGCAGCCGGGTATTGGAATATCTGAATTATGTCTCAGGGCGCCTTCCCCAGGGAATTACCCCCTCGCTGGGGCCGGATGCCACCGGGGTGGGCTGGATCTACGAATATGCCCTGGTGGACCGGACCGGGAAACACGACCTGGCCCAGTTGCGATCGATCCAGGACTGGTATCTGCGCTATGACCTTCAAACCGTGCAAGGGGTCTCTGAAGTGGCTTCCATTGGCGGCTATGTCAAACAATATCAGGTGGAAGTGGATCCCAACGCTCTGCTCGCATACAACATTCCCCTGTCCAAGGTCAAACGGGCCATTCAGCGATCCAACAACGACGTCGGCGGCCGCCTGATCGAGATGTCCGAAACAGAATACATGGTCCGGGGATTGGGATACATCAAGACCCTGGAGGATATCAAGTTGATTCCCGTGGGTGTCGATGCCAACGGAACACCGATCCGCCTGCGGGACGTGGCCGACATTCACCTCGGGCCGGAACTGCGCCGGGGGCTGGCGGAACTGAACGGTGAGGGGGAGGTGGCCGGCGGCATCGTGGTGATGCGCTTTGGCGAGAACGCCATGGCCACCATAGAAAAAGTACGGGCCAAACTGGAAGAACTCAAGGCAGGGCTGCCGGAAGGCGTCGAGATCGTTCCTGTGTACGACCGTGGCGACCTGATCGAGCGTGCGGTCCAGAACCTCAAAGACAAATTGATCGAGGAATCCATCGTGGTGAGCATCATCACGATTATTTTTTTGGTTCACGTCCGCTCGGCCCTGGTGGCCATCCTGTCGCTACCACTCGGAATCTTATTCGCCTTCATTGTCATGTATGCCCAAGGAATCAACGCCAACATCATGTCCTTGGCCGGTATTGCGATCGCTATCGGGGCAATGGTCGATGGAGCCATCGTGATGATCGAGAATGCGCATAAACACCTGGAGCAAGCCACCAAACGCAAGGAAGGCAAACTCACATCGGACGAACATTGGCAGACGATAGGTGAAGCAGCCCGAGAGGTAGGGCCAGCCTTGTTTTTCTCCCTGCTGATCATCACCGTCTCGTTCATGCCGGTCTTTACCCTGCAGGCCCAGGAGGGAAGGCTGTTCTCCCCATTGGCATTCACCAAAACCTACGCCATGGGCGGGGCAGCCCTGCTTGCGGTCACCCTGGTGCCGGTACTGATGGGCTATCTGGTCCGCGGTAAGATCCTGCCGGAGGACAAGAATCCCATCAACCGTATTCTCCACGCCATGCATACGCCGTTTCTCAGGCTGGCGATCCGTTTCCGGATCGTGAGTCTGATCGTGGCAGCAGGATTATTGGCCATCACGATTTATCCGCTGTCCAAACTGGGCAGCGAATTCATGCCGCCCCTGGACGAAGGGGATATCCTGTACATGCCCACCACCTTTCCGGGGATTTCCATCACCAAGGCCAAGGAAATCTTGCAACAGACCGACAAGATCCTGAAAACCTTTCCTGAAGTCCATCACGTCTTTGGAAAGATCGGCCGGGCGGAGACCGCTACCGATCCAGCGCCCCTTTCCATGATGGAAACCACGATCCGTCTCAAGCCGAAATCCCTGTGGCCCGATCCGGACAAGACCACCCAGGAGCTGATGAGCGAGATGGACAAAGCCATCCGTTTCCCGGGACTGGCCAATGCCTGGACGATGCCGATCAAAACCCGGATCGACATGCTATCCACCGGAATCAAGACCCCGATCGGAATCAAGGTCTCGGGTCCGGATCTGGAAACGCTGCAAGACGTTTCCCAGGCAATCGAACGGGCCATGAAGACCCTTCCCGAAACCCTGTCCGCCTTCGGCGACCGGGCGGTGGGAGGATATTACGTGGATTTCACCATCGACCGCTACGAGGCCTCGCGTTACGGGCTTACCGTCGGTGACGTTCAGGATGTGATCCAGAGCGCCATTGGTGGCGTCAATGTCACCTGGACCGTGGAGGGGCTGGAGCGCTATCCGGTGAACCTGCGCTACCCCCGTGCTTTCCGCGACAACATGGTGATGCTCAAGCGGGTACTGGTCCCCACCCCCACCGGAGCCCAGATACCCCTCTCCCAGGTAGCCAAACTGGAATTGCGTCGCGGCCCACCGTCGATCAAGAGCGAAGCGTCTCGGCCCAACGCCTGGATCTACGTGGATATCACCACCTCGGATATCGGCGGATTCGTGGAGAAGGCCAAAAAAGTATTGGCTGAGCAAGTGGACATTCCACCCGGTTACACCGTCAGTTGGTCCGGCCAGTTCGAATACATGGAACGGGCCAAGGCGCGACTCAAGCTCGTGATTCCGTTGACCCTGCTGATCATTTTCCTGCTGCTTTATTTCAATTTCCGGACTTTCACCGGTCCCCTGGTGGTGATGATCTCCATTCCCTTCGCCCTGATCGGTGGCATCTGGCTGCTCTACTGGCTTGGCTACAACGTCTCGGTGGCAGTGGGAGTCGGATTCATCGCCCTGGCGGGGGTGGCTGCAGAAATCGGTGTCCTGGTACTCAGTTTCATCGATATAGAAGCCAGGCAGCGCCGGGGCGACCGCCCTGCGCTGACCAGCAGCGAGGTATGGGAGGCAGTGCAACACGGTACCTC
>JALVSV010000319.1 GCA_027024125.1 Methylothermaceae bacterium
CTTACCGCATTGCTGGAGCCGTTGATGATCGTATTCGACAATTATGACAGGCTGCCTGACAACGCCCAAGTGCATTCCCTGCTCTCCCAGATGGCAGACATCCTGCCTCCAGAGGTCAACCTGATTTTCATCAGCAGCCACGCACCACCACCGGCCTTTGCCCGCAACGAGGCAAACCAGACTCTGTTCCAATTGACCGCTGAACAGCTTAGATTCACTTGCGCAGAAACCGCTGCGCTCATGCACAAACATGTGGATGAACCCCTTGAACCGGGCTTCGAAACCAAACCTCATCAACAAAGCGGAGGGTGGGCAGCCGGGATCGTTCTGCTGCTGAAGTCCGGCGTGACGGGAAAGGGGCACACCCCTATACCTGATGGGGAAAACATGGAGGTGGTCTTTGATTATTTTGCCCATGAAATCTACTACAAGCTCGATTCTACCAGTCGCTCCATCCTGCTCCATGCCTCCCTCCTCGAGGTCATTCATCCGCTCACCCTGGCAAACCTGTCAGGCGAACCACACGTCACGGAAATTCTGCAGAAACTGGAACATGACGGCTGCTTTATCCAAAGCACCCGCAAGGGGAACACTTATGAACTACACCCCCTGTTTCGGCGCTTTCTGACCAATCTTGCCAGAAAAACGTGGACAGATGCCCAGTGGCGGGAACATCACCTTATGGCAGCCCAGCACTACGCCACCAAAGGTTTGATGGATAGTGCCTTGAACAGCTACATGAAAGCTGGCGCATTCGAACAGGCCCTCGAATTACTCAATCGCCAGGAAAGTTTTTTTCGGGACTGTCGGCACCACAAGCAACTGCAACGCCATTTGAGCAGGTTTCCCTCAAGTTGGCTACAAACCTCCCCCTGGCTCTCCTATTGGCAGGGAATCAGCCAGAGAGACGATCATCCGGAGAATGCCATCGAGCACCTGGAACGCGCCTACCAAATGTTCTCAGATCATGCCGATCAAACAGGCACAGCCCATGCATGCGTTGCCGCCATCGACGTCCTGACGCTGGATCTGAGTAGGTTGGAACAGCTTCCCCTGTGGCTGCAAAAGTTGCATGACGCCCAACAATCCATGACCTGCACCCAACAGGAACTGGATGCTGAAATCGTCCTCTCCCTGTTCCAGGGCTATCTTTTTCACAATCCTGGTGTCGCCGAATTTTCGGTATGGGGCGACGAACTGAACCGGCTCATCCACGACCACAACCTCCCGCCCCATCTATGGTGTCAGGTTTGCCATGTTCTTCTGCTGAACGAATATTGGCGTGGCCACTTCGCCCAGGCCCAATTGTGGCTGGAGCGCCTGCAGTTGATGGCTGCCGAGGCATCAAAGCTACCGGAACTGGGAATTCTCTACCACAGCTTAGCCGCCACCCTGTCCTGGCACCACCATCTGGATATGCAAGCGACACTTGAACATATCGAAAAAGCATTGGACTGCATCAAGCGCAACGGCCTGTACTGGCCGAAAGCCGCCCTCTATTCCAATCTGGTGTCAGCCCATCTCAGCCAGGGACATCTGGTTGAAGCCCGCCATGCCTTCGAAACCTTCAGGACCTTCATCCGTCCGGACAACCCCCAGGATCTGTTTCTCTTCCATCATCTGTCCACCCTGATCGCCCTGTTGGGAAAAGACCTGGAGGGCGCAGAGGCCCATGCCGAGGAAACACTGCAGCTGGGGCTGGACTGCGGCATTTTGTTCCACAGGGGTATCGCCTGCCTCGATGCCACCCGGGTGGCTTTGGCCTGCAACCGGCTGGAATCGGCGGCCGAACATCTGGCACATGCAGAAACGGTTGCCAGATCCATGAATAGCGACCTGCTGGACTATGAATGCTGTCTGCTTCGCACCTGTCTCCATTGCCACCGCAACGAAATGCCCCAGTTTCGTCAATCCCTCTTCCAGACCCTGCGGACGGGCAGGAAACACGGAATCCGGACCTTCTTGCTGTGGGAGCCCGACTGCATGGACAAGCTGTACCTGGAAGCCCTAAAAATGGATCTGGAAACCGATTATGCTCGGTATATCATTCATACTCATCGGCTCATGCCGCCCAAAGAATCCACTTATGCAGAAAATTGGCCCTGGCCTATTCGCATCCGGACCCTGGGACATTTCTCCATCGAACTGCAAGGAGAAATGTTAACGAAAGGACTGGGTTCCAAACCAGTCAGCCTGCTCAAGGCCCTGATCATCTGCGGTTCCCATGACGTGGACACCACATTGCTTACAGAAATGTTATGGCCCGATGCCGAAGGCGATGCCGCCCATGAGTCATTCAAAGTCACCCTGCGTAGATTGCGTGCCCTGCTCGAACAGCCGGAGACATTGATCCTCAAACAGAACCGCCTGACCCTGAATCAGGGACTATGTTGGACCGATGTCGGAGCTTTTACTAATGCGGTCCGTCAGTCCAGGAACAGTGACGGAAAAAAGCGGATTATCCTGTTAGAGAAAGCTTTTGATCTATATCAAGGACCTTTTCTCGATCAGGAAGTCACACTGCCAGTCCGTAACATACGCAAACAGCTGCTCAGCCAATACCAACGGCTGACCTTGGAATTGGGGGCATGGTATGAACAGGACAAACCTGTTCGCGCCATCACATTGTACGAGAAATCCCTGAGTGTCCAAAACAACATGGAGGCTGTCTTCCGGCGGCTCATTGACTGCTACCTGACCTCCGGTCGCATAGACCCGGCCCTGGCCACCTTCAAACGTTGATGTTTTAGCCTGCAACGATTAGGGCTGGAACCTTCCAGGCAGACCCGCCTTCTGCTCGAAAACACATTAAAACCAGCATTTGTCCCCTTTTTGTCCCCCTACTACTGATATTTTCCCTCATTGTGGCATGAGTTTATCGCCACTGCTTAAACAAAGATGACATATTCACATAATTAGAATAAGAGGAGAAAAGATATGAAACTGAAACTTCTTGCAAGTGCAGCTGCTTTGATCGCCACGACTCAAACGGTTTGGGCTGATTGTCCAAATATAGACCACAACCAACTGACAGCTGCATTGAAAGCCAGTATTGCACCCACCGGCGGTCCCTCCAATGGCGGCCTGGATTTCCATATGTGGGCAACCGTGGTTGCTCCCGATGCTGTGGTGTGTCTGGTCACCAAATCCGGTGACGGCCTCAACGACCAATGGCTAGGAAGCCGCATCATCTCGGCCCAAAAAGCCAGTACTGCGGTGTTTTTCAGCCTGGACAATGGACTGGCCCTTTCCACCGCAAACCTGTATGGCACAAATCAGCCTGGTCAATCTCTATGGGGTCTGCAGTTCAGCAACCCGGTCGATTTCAGGAAAGCCTACGCAGGTGATTCGGCTGACTTTGGAACTGACGAAGACCCATTGGAAGGTGAACGAGTAGGAGGCGTCAATGTCTTTGGTGGCGGGCTGCCTCTTTACGACGAGAATCATAAGCTGGTCGGCGCTCTCGGTGTCAGTGGCGATACTTCTTGTGCCGACCACAATGTCGCTTGGCGGGTACGACATGAACTTGGACTGGATTTCGTACCGGCAGGTGTCAGCGCGGATGGTAACGACAATATTATATATGATAAAAATGGCAAGCCCAGAGGGTTCGAACATCCCAATTGCGGCAACAATGAAAAAGATGTCAACAAGACTCTACCCTCGACACGCTAGTCTTGTTGATCACTGTTCTGTCAACTCTGTTCCGGCCGGGGTGATCCCGGCCTTCTCACCCCCTCGGATGATATTTCTCGTGCAGTCGTTTCAACCTTTCCTGAGCCACATGGGTGTAAATCTGTGTGGTGGAAAGACTGCTGTGACCCAAAAGCATCTGTACCACCCTCAAATCAGCCCCATGATTGATCAGATGGGTGGCAAAAGCGTGTCGAAGGGTATGCGGTGACAGGGGTTTGACGATACCGGCCTGTCTGGCGTAACGCTTGATCAGATGCCAGAATGTCTGCCGGGTCATGGGACCACCGCGGCGGGTTACGAACAGAGAATCCGAACGATGCACCCCCAGCAGTTCCCCCCGGGCGGAAGTCAGGTATCGGTCCAGCCACAGGACCGACTCCTCTCCCAAGGGGACCAGCCGTTCCTTGTTGCCCTTGCCAAACAGGCGTACCAGTCCCCGCAGCTGATCCCACTGATCGAAACGCAGCGCCACCAGTTCGGAAACCCTAAGGCCCGTTGCATACAAAACTTCCAGCATGCAACGGTCCCGCAGCCCCAGCGGCTGCCCGGTATCGGGCGCATTGAGCAGGGTCTCAACATCGGCTTCACTGAGGGAATCGGGGAGCGGCCGGCCCAAATAGGGGGATTCGATACCGGTACAGGGGTCGGTACCGATCAGCTGCTGCCGCATCAGATAAGCGTAGAATTTACGCAGGCTGGACAGCGTTCTGGCGCTGCTGCGGGCACTGCTGCCGCGTTGATTGAGATGAGCCAGATAGAACGAAATATGGGTTGCTTCCGCCAGAATGAGCGGTTTTTTCAACCAACGGGAAAACTTCTTCAGGTCACTGCCATAGGCCTTCAGGGTATGGCTGCTCAACCCCTCCTCCAACCACAAAGCTTCGGTGAATTGCTGAATCAGAAGCGTGTTTTCGTCAGACTGGCGATCATCCATATTCAGGCTCATGCCGTAAATCCCGGACAGGTTGCAAACCTGACCCAACAGGAGGTGCGCTCTGCGCAACCAAAATCCCGGAGGATGAAAGAACAAGTAGCGTCACGGATGCCGGAACATTTTTTCACCGCAGAGACGCAGTGGTCGCAGAGTTGTTGCAAAATAATTTTTCTCTGCGTTCTCCGCGTCTCTGCGATGAATCTATAAACTTTCACGGAAACGATCATGAAGACCCCGTTCTCACCCCGAAGCATGAAAGAACCACCGGGGAAGCAGGGGTATTGGTTTGAGGGCGTACATGGCCTGGATGGCCATGTCCGAGCTTCCATGGACGGATTTACAGCGTTCCGAAAACCAAGGCCCTGCTTCCTCCCACAATATTTCACGGTAATTTCATAAAGAGACTCAAATGACTCAAAAGTATAAAAATCCCCCTTTGCAAATGAGAGAAAAATCCGGGCAGCTCTGATTGGTGGATGTAATTAAGGGCAAGCAAGCATTTCACCACGCCCCTCATGGCAGAGCAGCCACCGCTTGATGGCTGTCATCGGGCCGTATGCCTGACCGCAGTACCCTCCCAGTCCGGACTTGGCCACCACCCGGTGACAGGGAACGATCACAGGATAGGGATTGGCCCGGCAGGCAGAGGCAACAGCGCGAGGAGACGTACCCAGACTGGTTGCCAGTTCCCCATAGGTCCTGACTTGCCCCACCGGAATGCCCAGCAGTGCCTGCCAGACCCGGCGGTAGAATGGGGTACCCTGTAGAACAAGCGAGCATTGAAAATGAATATATGGATCTACGAAGTACTGTTGCAATTGGCATCGAATAGTCTCCAGCGTCTCTGGAACACGCCTGCCAAGGGTCTCGACATCGGAGAATTCCCCCTGATCTGTTTCTGCAAAAAGGGGGTCAGGGGAAACTTTTGGATCCCCGCAACCACCGGGATCCAGGAACCAACTCAGTCGCGTCAAAACGCAACCCTGGCCCTGCAGATGAAGATAACCGCAGGGGGTTTCAAACAGATAACTGAATGATGAACCCGGTATGACAGCTTGCCAATGAATAGCCACTGCAATCAAAAACGGGTGCCTTACGCACCCGTTTGATATCAGATTTTCTCCTTGATCCTCGCAGCCTTGCCGCGCCTCTCGCGCAGATAGTACAGCTTGGCCCGCCTGACCTTGCCGCGGCGTTTGACACTGATGTCCTGAACCAAGGGGCTGTGAAGAGGAAACACTCTTTCCACTCCTTCCCCATGAGAGACCTTGCGTACCGTGAAGGAGGAATGCAGCCCCCGGTTGCGCTTGGCAATCACCACACCCTCGAATGCCTGCAATCGCTCGCGGTTGCCTTCCTTCACCTTCACCTGGACAACCACTGTGTCGCCCGGGTTGAAGTCTGGAATCTGTTTGGCCAGTTTGGCCATCTGTTCCTTCTCGATCTGTTCAATGATGTTCGCCATCGTTCTTGTCCCCTTCGGTTTTCATCTCAATTTTGAATTCTTCCAGCAATGCCTGCTGCGTTTCGGTCAAGTCCAGACCAGCCAACAGGTCTGGTCTACGGAGCCAGGTTCTGCCGAGAGCCTGTTTGAGCCGCCAGCGCTCGATGGCCTGGTGGTCACCACTGAGCAATATTGCAGGCACTTTCCTACCATCCACTTCTTCAGGACGGGTATAGTGCGGATGGTCCAGCAGGCCATCCACATGGGAATCCTGCTTTGCCGATTCCTCATGGTGCAGAACCCCGGGCAATAGCCGTGTCACCGCATCAATCACGACAAGCGCCGCCAACTCTCCGCCCGACAACACATAATCGCCAATCGACCACTCCTCATCGACAAGGCTTTCTACCAGACGTTCATCGATGCCTTCATAACGGCCGGCCACCAGGATCAAACGCTTCTTTTCGGCCAATTCCATCACTGCAGCCTGATCCAGCTTCTGCCCCTGGGGAGAGAGACAGATTACCCACGCCGGTCTTGGATCGGCTTCCCTTGCAGCCACTATGGCATCTCGCAAAGGCTGCACCCTCATGACCATCCCTGGACCACCCCCGTAAGGCCGGTCGTCCACGGTGCGATGCCGGTCGAAGGTATAATCCCGGGGATTCCACAGCGCCAGCTCGACCAACCCCCTTTGCAGCGCCCGCCCAGTCACCCCGAATCGGCTGGCATGACCGACCATCTCGGGAAACAGGGTCACCACATCGAATCGCATCAAAAATCCGGATCCCAGTCCACCCGGATATTTCCCATCTCCAGATCCACTTCCAGAATCACCCGCTCCTTAAGCCAGGGAATCAGGATCTCCTTGCCATCCTCCTCACGCACGATCAGTACGTCATTGGCGCCGGTTTCCATCAGGTTGGTCACCCGTCCAAGTTGTCTTCCCCGGGTATCGAGGACCTCAAGGCCAATCAGATCAGCCCAGTAATATTCGCCAATAGGCAAGGGCTGCAACTGCGAGCGTTCGATACTGATCAGGGCGCCACGCAAGGCCTCGGCCTGTTCGCGGGTTTCGATACCCTGCAGACGCGCCACCACGGTCTTGCCCTGTCGGCGGCCCTCCAAAACCTGCATCCTGCGGCTCTCATCCCGATGCGTAATCTGCCAGGGTGAATACCGAAGTATATTTTCCCGAGGCTGGGTATAGGAATATACCTTTACCCATCCCCTGACCCCGTGAACGCCGGAAATTTCACCAATCTGAATCCGCTCAGGCACCGGGTTCCCAGGAAATCAGCCCAGCTGCTCAGCTTCCTGTTGGGGCTGGTCCGCCTGCATTTTACGCCATTCCCGGAGCAGACTTTTGACCCGGTCAGTCATCCGGGCACCATGTCCCATCCAGTATTCCACCCGTTCCATGTCCAAACGCAGGCGATCGTCACCTTCCTCCACCAGCGGATTGAAGTAGCCAAGCCGTTCGATATGACGGCCATCGCGCTTGGCACGCGAGTCCGCTACGACCACATGATAGAAGGGGCGTTTTTTTGCGCCACCGCGCGTCAGACGAATCGTAACCATAAAAAATCAGTCTCTCTCAAAATATAAAAACGTTAGTTGCCAATCGAAAATCTTGCCAGGTTAATCGATATATTTTACCGATTTTTTCCAAGATGTTAACTGGAATATGCTTTCGGCCCCCAACCACGTCATTTAAACAAGTAACGGATTGAATGAAGGGGCAGGTGATCTGATTCGAAAGCCTCGCCGGCAGGGAGGCCGGCGTGGAGCCTACAGGGAAGTATTCACGGCGTTTTTCGAAGCAGATCACCTGTCCCGGCCTGAATAGATGACGGAGCCCTGGCTTTCGGCCCCCGAACCGGTCCTTGAATGGTCTGACATCCTCCCAACCTGCACATGCTTCTCAAGGAAATAAATTGACCGAGAGAGGGCTTCTGTCACTTTCTCATTTCATTATGGCAACACGTCAGGATGGAACAAAGGCTGCCCCTGAATTTTGAAGCCGGCGATCAGCCCCTGCCCCACCGGGCCGGTGATGAATGCTGCATAACGCATCGCCGCGTCGTAATTGGCCTTGGAACATCTCCTCGGATTCACTGAGATTATATGATAGGGATTGTGGAGCACCGGATCCCCCTGAAAAACAATCACCAAATCCAGTTTGTCCTGCATTGCCAGCCAAGTGCCACGATCAGTGAGGACGTAGGCCTGCTTGTTGTCGGCGAACTGCAAAGCTGCCCCCATCCCTTGGCCGATGGCGTAATACCAATCTCCAGCAGGCACTACGCCAGCCCGTTGCCACAACTGCTTTTCCTTCTTGTGAGTTCCTGAATCATCACCCCGGGAAACAAACGCCGCATGATGCCTGGCGACTTTCCATAATGCTTCAGAAGCTTTTTTCGCATCCCGCACACCCGCAGGATCGACAGCTGGCCCTGCAATGACGAAATCGTTGTGCATGACTGCCAGCCGATTGACTCCATAGCCGGAATCGACGAATGCAATTTCCGCTTCTGGCGCATGCACCAACACCGCATCCACATCACAATTGGCTGCCAGTTTCAACGCCTTGCCGGTTCCCACGGCAATCACGTCCACGGAGATTCCCGTTTTTTTGGTGAATACTGGATTCAGGGTTGTCAGCAGGCCGGTGTTGTCGGTGCTGGTGGTGGTGGCCAGACGCAGGCGTTCATCCGCCAAGCAGGGTTGGGCGGACCACAATACCGACAAAAAAATGAAACTGATGATCCAGCCTGACTTAGCCATCCTCTTCCCTCTCCCTCAACCCAGCACCCATCAACCGGCAAATTCGGAGCCGAGAATATAGTCGAGCCATTTACCGGAGAGTTTTTCCTGAACCGTGTTCTGGCGCAGCCGGGCATGAAGATGGTCGAAATCGACCCGGTCGAGCTCCTGGTCCTGGTTGTAACAGGAGTAAACAAAATATTCCTGACCACTTTCGGGATCGACATGCCGACAAAGGCACTGACCACATACACCTTTCAGCATGCACTGCATCGGTGAATTGATGGAACCGATGGCGGTGTGCTGCTTCTTCATATAGGGGGCGAGCACCCCGTAACGGGCCTCTTTGACCGCCTTCATCATCCGGTCAGAACCGATCACGATCAGGTAATCCACGTCGTCCAGGTGGATCGGTGTCGGACCAAGATCTCCCTGGGCATAGGCCACCATGGCCTGAACAATGTTGCCTACGAAGGTTTTGTCCTGTGACCGGGTCGGCTGGATGGGATCATTGCCGGGAAGATCGTCCACCGACCAGACAATGACGTCGGAGGCCTCTTCGATCTCCTTGATCTTGAAGACATCGGAAGACTTGCGGTAACCGGCGAAATAGAGCACCTGATTGCCAGCTGCCCTCAGCGCCTTGCCGATGGAGAACAATACGGCATTGCCAAGACCGCCCCCCACAAGAAGCACCGTCCGCCCAGAGGGAATCTCGGTAGGCGCACCGGTGACACCCATCACCACCAGGGGATCACCAGGCTTCCACAGGGCACACAGTTTCGATGAGGTCCCCATCTCCAATACGATGAGAGACACCACGCCCCGGTCCTTGTCCACCCAGGCACCTGTCAGTGCCAGACCCTCTGAAGCCAGGCGGGTTCCATGACGGGTCGGGGCATGGGCCTCGAAGTTCTGGATACGGTAGAACTGCCCGGGAGCGAAGTGTTTGGCTGCCATAGGCGCCTTCACCACCACTTCCACGATGTTGGATGTCAGACGAACCACCTCGACAATACGGGCCTGGAGCAGATCGTCCAGCCCCGTCCGGAAGCGCCGCCAGGCGCCATCGCGCTCTGCCTGGCTGGTACCGTCGACCGCCAGCTGATGCTGGAACAGTCTCACGACATGGGGGTAACTGTCGCGGGCCGATGCCATGGCTCGGACCACATTGCCGGCATAAACGGGATTGTTGTCACCGTAAAAGGTGATGAACCTGCCGCCCCGTTGATAGGAAGTAAAGGGCGCCGGGGGGCTCAGCTTGGGGGCGGGCCATTTTTCCTCGACCGGTTTCAAATCGGGGATACTGTCGATCCATTCCGGCACGTAGGGTTTGTAGAACTTGCCCTGCATTTCGAAGGTACCCGGATGTTCCTCCTCGTACAAAGTGTTCGGGGAGGTTCCGGCGGCCACCATCAGGCTGCGCAAAGGAACTTCGATCACCTCGTCCGTTGCTTTCCACTTTCCCTCTTCCTCGACCATCCGCTGGAATCTGACCGCCCTGAGATGGCCATATGGATCCTCCAGTGCCTCCAGAGGACTCATGCCTTCTGCCAAACAGATACCCTCCTCCAGGGCTTCACGAATCTCCTCGTGGTTCTCCCGGTAAGCGGGGGAATTGCGCATGCCGCGACGGTAGAATACGGTGACACCACCCCACTGGTTGAGCAGCGGCAGGAAATCCGGCGTTTCCCCGGCTGTCTCCGCACGCTGTCGTTCTTCCCGGATCGCACGGCCATGTTCAAGGAATTCGTCGAGCAGTCCGAGCTCCTCCTCATCGTATCCCGCCCTGACCTTGTCCTCGCCGAAGACGCCGGCCAGGGTCTCGTAGCGATGCAGTATCTTCTCCACCTGAAGCGGATAATAGGCCAACAATTCCGTAGCGGTATCGATGGCGGTCAAACCTCCACCAATCACACCTGCTGGCAATCTGACCTGCAGATTGGCCAGCGAGGAACGTTTCGCGGCCCCCGAAAGTTGCAACGCCATCAGGAAATCCGACGCCTTGCGGATACCACGGATCAGGTTGTTTTTCAGGGGAATGATGGTGGGCTTGCCGGCACCGGCCGCAATAGCGATGTGATCGAAACCCAGATCCCAGGCTTCGTTGATGGTCAGAGTGCCACCGAACCTCACCCCACCATAACAGGAAAAGTTGTGACGCCTCGCCAGGGTCAGATAGATGACCTTGAGAAAGTTCTTGTCCCAACGCACGGTAATGCCATATTCGGCCACCCCGCCAAAGCCCAGCATGACCCGGTCACCCAAGTCGTCGTAGAGCTCCTGGAAGTCCCGGATCGGCTGAGGAGGCGTATCGAAGTCCCCAACCCATTCCTTGGGCAGGGGCTCGATCTTCAGTCCATCGATACCCACCACCCCAAAGCCTTCGTTGGACAGGTAATGGGCCAGGGTGTAGCCGGCAGGGCCCATACCCACCACCAGTACGTTCTTGCCATTGTAAGGCAGCATGTAAGGGCGACGGACATTGAGAGGATTCCAGCGGGTCAGCAGACTATAGATTTCAAATCCGTAAGGAAGCGCGAATACGTCGGTCAGGACATTGGTCTCGATCTCGGGAATATTGACCGGCTCGGTCTTCTGATAGATGCACCCCTTCATACACTCGTTGCAGATCCTGTGACCGGTTCCCGGACACATGGGATTGTCCACCATGATCAGGGACAAGGCACCGATATCGTCACCCTGACGCTTGACCCAATGCATTTCGGAGATCTTTTCCTCGAGAGGACAACCGGTGACGGGGGAGCCGAAAGGACCGCTCTTGAATCCGCCTTTTTTCTTGTCCCGCATTCCCTTGGAGCAGGAATCGGTATCGCGCTCGTGGCAATAGATACAATGATCCACTTCATAGAGCACCGGGCGCAGATTGCGGTAACGGTTGTCGGTGAGATTGAAACCGTCGCGGCGACGGTGGTGTTCCTCGGCGGTCACCCAGGACTCAACCCCTTCCCGCTCCACGATCTGGTGCTCGACCAGATTGTCGAAATTGGTCCTGGCCGGTGTCTTGAAGCTGACCCAGCCTGCCACATGCGGTTGGACTTCCGGGTGGCGCGATGCCGCATAGGTCCACCGAAGCACACAATCGTATAGATTATCAACCAGCTCATTCGCAGACAGGCTCAGAGCAGTGGCAAAACTGCTGGCAGCGTCCGGATGCTGCAGGAGCTTTTGGCGGATTTCCTCCACCTGAGCATCCAGGGGAGAGAAATCACCTGCCTCTGCCATCTGTTGGGTCTGCTCCCTGAGGCGCTTGAGTTCGACAGCCAGCCGGGCCACCGCCTTCTCACGATCACAACCGCCATCGGTGAGCGCTTCGACCAGGGAGTCGAAACGTTTGATCAAGGATTCCGCATCCCATTCATCGACCTTCTCGCGCTTGAAGCGTTTGGCCGCTTCCTTGCCTACGATGGCATCACGGTAGAGGAAAACGGTCTCCATTTCCTCCTGGATACGCGCCATCTGTTCCTTGCGGCTCTCCTCGATCCGGAACAGCCGGGCCATGAAGTCACCAAGAAAAGGCGCCATGCGCACCAGCAGTTCGGAGATTTTCTCGGGAGCCATCCCCTCACCCTGACAGGCGCGGTATTCGGTGAATTCCTGCAATAGATGAGGATCTCGTTGCTCAACGTGCAGATCGAAGGCTGCGGCTAGATCCTTGAGACGATGGGGACTGTAGAGATCCTGATAGGTAAATCCGTCGATACCCAATAGCCAGCTTGCGTGTTCTGCCATATCACTCCTTCCCATAGACCCGGCGGCTCTGTCAAACCGCTGCTGATAAATCGGGCCATTATAACGCCCACGGGCAGGATTTCCCCGGAAAGGAAGCGGGAAACACTCTGTTTGTCATTGCAAACAGTGATCAGAAATCGACTCCACCTGAGATATGCCCAAGGCTTTTTGTATCGATCTGCTTGCGGAGGTGATTCGCAGGACCGCGTCATTTAAATACGTAAAGGGTTGATTGAAGAGGCAGGTGGTGTGATTCGAAAGCCTCGCCGGCAGGGAGGCCGGCGCGGAGCCTACAGGGGCGAGCCGGACCGACAAATTTGTCGGGAACAAATTTGAACAGCCGACAGGCTGGCCCCAACGGGGTGAACCACAGGGAAG
>JALVSV010000320.1 GCA_027024125.1 Methylothermaceae bacterium
GTTCTCGGGCACTTGGATCGTCACCGTGATATCGGCACCATACTCTGCCTTTTCAATTGTGGCGCCGAATGGGGTGAGACGATGAGGCAAGTCCTGGAACCGGCTGTAGTCGATCCGGACCTGCAAAGTTCTGAAAATAACATGGGGCTGAATGTCGGCGATTTCAAGTACCTGTCGTGCTGCCTGGCCATAGGCCCTTGCAAGCCCTCCGGCACCGAGCTTGATGCCGCCGAAATAGCGGATGACGGCAAGGCAGACGTTGATCAATCGTTTTCCCTGAAGATGGGACAGGATTGGCCGCCCTGCGGTTCCTGAGGGTTCTCCGGCATCGAAACAGCGCTCTCGAAGACCTTGTGGTGTTTGAATACGCCAGGCGTAGGTCAGATGATGGGCCTGGGGATGCTGATGGGCCAGTTCGGTGAGAAAGGCTTCGAGGCTTTGGCCGTTGGGTGTGGGTCCGATGACGGCGATGAAGCGAGATCGTTTTATCTCGTATTCAATTTGGTATTGTTTGTGTACGGTAAAGCCGCTCAATTCAGTCCCAGTCTCATGTCGGTTTGCCTGGTCAGTTCTAGTAGGGCAGGAGAGATTTCCACCACATGACCGGATGGTTCATCGAGTGCCTTGAGACCTGCGGGCAAAGAATCCAGTTCCATGGCGATCCGTTTCCTGATGGTCTCCAGCGACTCTGGTGATCGGATCCTTTTTCCATCGCGCATGACAGGTTGCAGTAATGCTTCTCCTTCCTGGCGGTCGTCCATCGTCGTGAGAGTGTCTCCTGTCAGGATGCCATTGCTGTCACGTCTGCGGTAGACTTGCTTGCGCCCAGGCCAGGTCTGCTTGCCGCTGGAAACCTTGCGCCTGGGTATCCCGGCATATTCCTGAAGTTTATAGGCGCAATTGAGATAGGGTGCGTCGTTGGAGGTGGTCAGTTTGGTGCCGACCCCGAAACCGTCGATGGGAATCTTCTGATCATAGAACCGTTGGAGCGCATATTCGTCCAGGTCGCCGCTGGCGAAGATACCAATTTGCTGCAGACCGGCACCGTCGAGTTTCCTTCTCACCCCTAGGGCCAGGGCCGCAAGGTCACCGCTGTCGATACGTACCGCCTTGATGTGAATGTCTTGCTGTGCCAGTTCTGCTGCCAGGGCAATGACTTTGTCCACCGCTTTCAGAGTGTCATAGGTGTCGATGAGCAACACCACGTTGTGGGGTTGGGAGTGGGCAAAGCCACGGAATGCCGCCAATTCGTCGTCATGGGCCATGATGTAGGAATGGGCCATGGTGCCGAAGATGGGAATGGAAAATTCCATGCCGGCCAGGACGTTCGAAGTGCCGGAAAATCCCGCAAGGTAGGCGGCACGGGCTGCCAAGAGACCCGCTTCATAGCCATGGGCGCGGCGCAGACCGAAGTCCACCAGCGACTTTCCGGGAGCGGCGAGGACGCAGCGGGCAGCCTTGGAAGCAATCAGGGTCTGGAACTGAAGCAGGTTGATCAGTCGGGTCTCAACCAGCTGGGCCTGTGGCAGGGGAGCGACGATTCTCAGGACCGGTTCGTCGGGGAAGAATACCGTACCTTCGGGCATGGCATCCACATCGCCTGTGAAGCGGAGGGTGGCCAAGTGATCGAGAAACTTGGCCTGGAAGAAACCGGATTGACGTAGGTAAGCGATCTCCTGATGAGTGAAAGCAAGATTCTCCAGATAATCGATCACCTGTTCCAGGCCGGCCGCGACCAGGAAATTGCGCCTGGGGGGCAACTTGCGCACGAACAGTTCGAATACCGCTGTCTCTGACATGCGTTCGTGCCAGTAGCCCTGCAGCATGGTGAGTTGGTATAGGTCTGTCAGAAGGGTTGAAGTCATGGGTTACCTGGAAGCTCAAGCAGACCAACTGCGCCGGATTGGTTATAACCTGTCACGAAGGGTCCAGATGAGTAAATTGGGTTCCCAGCCGTCGCATTTCCTCCAGGGCTTTGATCTCATCTCCAGGATTGGCATTGACGGCGTGGATGGCATCGGTCAGCAGAATGACTTCGAAGCCTCTTTGAAGGGCGTCCCTGACTGTATTGAGAACACAGTAATCGGTCGCCAGACCCCCGATAAAAAGACGCCTGACTCCCATTTGTCTGAGTTTTTCCTCCAGATCGGTTAGTTGGAACCCTGAGTAGGCCTCCTGATCAGGATCGGTGGCTTTGGAGATGATGATGGCCTCTGGAGGAAGCTGGAGTCCGTCGGCGAACTGGGCGCCGGGTGTACCGGCGACACAATGGGGTGGCCAAGGTCCCCCTTGTGATATGAAAGAGCAGTGGTTGGGCGGATGCCAGTCCCGGGTGGCGACGATCGGAAGTGATTTTTTTCGGAACTTTTCAACATAACGATTCAAACGAGGAATGATTTGATCGCCACCCTCGATCGCCAGTGCCCCACCTGGCAGAAAATCCTTTTGCACATCGACGATGATCAAAGCATCGTTATGGGAGGGTTCAATCATGAGCGTACCTGATCGATAACGACAGAGATGGTTTTGTTTTGCTCGGTGCTGAATGGCTTGCTCCAGCCTTCCAAGTCACCTGCCGACCCTTGGGCATTACCTGATTTGGCAACGCGTGCACCAATGACGATCCGGTTGAAATTGGACAGTTTCATTTGCGGCATCATGGCCATGGAGTCATCCAGCTCGACCGTCACAGGTAGGTCCCTGACCCTTTTTTGTACGATGGCCAGCGGCATGGGTGGGCCGTCCGCGGCACGGGCAAAGATATAGACCTTCTGTTCAGGGTTGGCCTGAGAGGCCAACCGGGGCGATAGCGTCACGGTCACCTGAACGCCGGCAGTTGCGGCTTGGCCGTTATTGGTTTCGACCGTGCCGGTAGGATTCATCCCTGCTTTTTGCATCACTGCTGTCAGTTGTCGTCTGGCATCGCTGTTGGGTGGCATTTGATCGAGCAGGCGTTGCCAGTATTGCTCGGCCTCTTCCAGTTCATTGTTCTGCAAAGCGGTCAATCCTGCCAGCCACAGGGCGCGGGGATGGTGGGGAAAACGCTCCAGTACCGACCGGATGAGACGTTGTGATTCCCCGTCACTGGCATCACCCTGGCTGCGGGCCAGGGCTTCGGCATAGAAAAGCTGAATGTCCGGGTTGTCCGGTGCCAGCTTGAGTGCCTGACGGTAAGTCTCCAATGCCAACTGTGACCTGCCAGTGGCCTGATAGGCGCGGGCCAGGAGCACCCAGTCCTCGATGGAACCCGGGTTGGCCTCGAGGCGCTTCCTGAGTCCTTGAATTGCGGCATCCAGTGAAGGCGCGTTTGCCTGTCCCCGGGAGGGTGTGGAGGCCATTTCTGATCGCGATGAACTTGAAAGATCAATCAAATCAGGGCGCCCCAGAGTGAAATAGAGTGACAGTGCGACCAAAGGCAGGGCCGCGAGGGTGGCAAAGACAGGCAGCACTCCCTTCCAGGTGTCTGGAGGTTCTGAGCTGGACGTCGATGCAGTCAGATCAAGCAGATCGCGGTCCATTTCGGTGATCAGTTGATGGAACTGGTCGGTGTCGATTTTTCCCTCTTTCAACTCCAGTTCCAGTTCGCGCCGACGTTGGCGATGGGCATCCAATACCGAAGCAAGTTCGTTGGCCGTTCCGGATGCCGATGGAGCATGGCGCAGCGACCACCAAAAGAGGGCATAGGTCAAAAGGATACCCGCTGCTGCCAATAACCAGAATGCAGTCATTGGCCGGTTTCCCCCTGGTCCTGCTGCAATAATTTTTTCAGCCGTTGCCGTTCCTCGTCTGTGAGTGGAGTGGTCACTTCAAGACTGCGGGCTCTGCTGATTCGCCACAAAACGAATCCTCCAAGCAACAGCGCTACGAATGGACCCAGCCAGAGCGCAATGGTGATCTTTTTCACCGGTGGCCGATAGAGCACGAAGTCGCCATAGCGGTCTACCAGAAAAGCGACAATTTCCTGGTCAGTCTTCCCAGCCAGCAGCATGGTGAAGACTTCATCACGCAGGTCCTCGGCCAGATCGGCATTGGAATCGGCCAACGACTGATTTTGGCATACCAGGCAGCGCAATTCACTGATCAGACGGTAATATCGCTGTTCCAGCCTGGAGTCAGGAAACTGCCGCACTTCGATTCCCGCCTGGACACTGAGTGACAACACGGTGATGAGAAATAACAGGACGGAACTGAAAGCCTTCATGGTTGTTTCTCCAGGTAGCGCACCAAGGGGCCGATTTTGTCTTCCCAGTCTTTGGGGGAGATGGGGCCGATATGCTTGTAGCGGATGATTCCCTGTTTGTCGATCACGAAGGTTTCCGGTACCCCATAGACTCCCCAGTCGATTCCGGCTTTGCCAGATTCGTCGAACATCACGGACTGATAAGGATTGCCAAGCCTGTTGAGCCAGAGTAGGCCCGCTTTACGGGTATCCTTGT
>JALVSV010000321.1 GCA_027024125.1 Methylothermaceae bacterium
GTGCTGGCCAGCTATGTGACCTACAAGACCTATTTCCGGCTGGTCAAGCGGGCGGAGGACGATCCTGAGGTGGAGCGCAAGCAGGCGGCCCGCGCCCTGGCCCGCTTCATGAAACTGCATCCGCACAACGTCGCCCAGAAGACCGAGATCATGGTCGAGCATTTCCAGCAGCACACCCGCCACAAGATCGGTGGCCATGCCAAGGCCATGGTGGTGACAGGTTCTCGGCTGGAGGCGGTGCGATACAAGCAGGCCTTCGACACCAGTATTCGCGAGAAGGACTATCCGATCCGCACCCTGGTGGCCTTCTCCGGGACCGTCGAGGATGACAAGGTACCGGGCAAGACCTATACCGAGGTCGAGATGAATGAGGGCATCAGGGAAAAGGAACTCCCCGAGATCTTCGCCAGACCCGAGTACCGGGTGCTCCTGGTGGCCGAGAAATACCAGACCGGCTTCGACCAGCCGCTGCTGCATACCCTGTATGTGGACAAGCGCCTGGCCGGTATCCAGGCGGTCCAGACGCTCTCACGCCTCAACCGCACCCACCCGCTGAAGGAAGATACTTTCGTGCTGGACTTCGTCAACGACGCGGAGGAGATTCAAGAGGCATTCCGGCAGTACTATGAAGGCTCGGTGATGGGCGAGGAGGTGGACCCGGACCGGCTGTACGAGGTCAAGGCCGAACTGGATGCTTCCGGCATCTATCTGCAGGAAGAGGTGGACGAATTCTCCCGCATCTTTTTCGCCCCCAGGCGCAAACAGAGCCCATCGGACCACAAGGCGATGAATGCCATCCTGGACAAGGCCGTGGCCCGTTTTCAGCAGCTCCGGCAGGAATCAGAAGAAGAGGCGGAGGACTGGCGCGGCAAGGCGCGGGCTTTCCGCAACCTGTATGGTTTTTTAAGCCAGGTGATCCCCTACCAGGACAGCGACCTGGAAAAACTCTACACCTGGCTGCGTCATCTGGCGTTGAAACTGCCGAAGCGCAAGAGTGGCCCCGGCTACCAGTTCGACGAGGAGGTCGAACTCAAATACTACCGGTTGCAGAAGATCAGTGAGGGTTCCATCAGTCTGAACGAGGGCTATGCCAAGCCGTTGGACGGCCCGCGGGAGGTGGGCTCCGGGATGGTCCACGAGGAGTCGGTGCCACTGTCCCGGCTGATCGACATCATCAACGAGCGGTTCGGGGCGGAGCTGACCGAGGCAGACCAGCTTTTCTTCGATCAGATCGCCGAAGCGGCGGCCCAGGATGACGCCTTGCGGCACGCGGCACTGGCCAATCCGCTCGACAAGTTCCAATTGGTTTTCCAACAGGCCCTGGAATCATTGTTCATCGAACGGATGGAGATGAACGAAGAGGTCTTCACTGAGTACATGAGCAATGCCGAAATGCAGGAGCTGGTGGCCAAAATGCTCGGGGCCCAGGTCTACTCCAGGTTGTCACAAGCCCAGGGTGAGCCCAGGCCCTGATCGTCCTTCCTGCAACGGTGTCATTCAGCAGTTAATTTTCTCCAGCCCGGGGAAAACTGCCCGGACTGAACATACACTCCGGATTGCTCAGGGATTTCAGGAAGGCCACCAGGTCGGCCTTTTCCTGTTTCGTCAGGTGCAAGGGATAGATGGCCGGGTCGAGAAACGGATTCTGCTCGCCGCCCTGGTCGTAATAGTCCACCACCTCCTCCAGGGTCTTCTGGCTGCCGTCGTGCATGTAGGGACCGGTCAGGGAGACGTTCCGCAGGGTGGGGGTGCGGAATTTGCCGATGTCGGCCACCTGCCCGGTGACCAGGAAACGACCCAGTTCGGAACGCTCGCGGGGATCATAGACCGAGGCCGGATCGACGTTCACGCCTTCGACCTTCTGCTTGTAAGCAGCCACAAACTGAGTGAATCTGGCCTGCAGACGCTTGAATCCCACCCCGAGATTGTAGAAACGGTTGTCGGTGAACAGCGAATCATTCAGGCCGATCTCATGACAATTGGCGCAGTTGCCCTTTCGGCGGAAGACGCGAAGTCCCCGCTGGGCACTTTCGGACAGGGCCGATGGATCGCCGCCGTAGAGATAACGATCGAAAGGGGTGTCGCCGCACACCAGGGTGCGTTCGTAGCTGGCGATGGCCTTGCCGATATGGCTGGGTTCGGCCTTTTCCGGTCCTATTCCGAAAGCGGCCTGGAACAGGCGCCGGTAATCGGGATCGGTCCGCAGCAGTTCGAGAACCGGGGAATAGTCCTTCAGGCCATGTTCGATCGGATTGGTGAGTGGACCGAGGGCCTGGGTCTCCAGGCTGTCTGCCCGGCCGTCGTGGAACAGCGAGGTGTAGTAGGCGGCATTGAGCACCGTGGGGGCATTGCGGGGTCCCACCTGCCCGGCTATGCCCACCGCCGTCGGACGGCCGTCGGTGAACGCCTTGTCCGGCTGGTGGCAACTGGCACAACTGACGCTGCCGTCAGCGCTGAGGCGGCGGTCGAAGAACAGCTGCTTGCCCAGTTCTATTTTGGCAGGAGACTGGGGGTTGTCGGCCGGCACCGGAACCTCCGGCAGGCCCAGAGGGGTCGCGGCATTGGCGGAGATGGCCAGTCCGGCCAAAATGCCGCCAAGGAAAATGAGCGAAAAGATTTCGTTTTGAAACACCCCTCCCAGCCCCCCTTTTTCATAGGGGTTAACTTTCGTCAAAGCAAGCCTCCCCCTTTGAAATCGGGGGATCGAGGGGGATCTGAGATTTTTCAACATTTTTAGCATGTTCGTTCCTCCCATGAAGAAAACGCCCGGCGTTCCCCGGGCGTTCGTCTTTTACAGCACTTTAGGAATCAGTCCACCTTGGGCATGCTGTGCACGTCGAGGATATATGGCTGGCCGAGGGGCAGCTTGTCGTCCGGTTGCTGGATATAGATCACCTTGCCGTATGTTTCGTTGATGGCCGGGAGCACCTTGGCGGCTTCTTCGGCGGTCATGTCGGGGAAAGTGGCCTTGGCCAGGGGCACTTCGACCTTGTGATAGTGCCAGTATTTTTTCTCCTCTTCCGGTAACTGTTCGTACATTGCCGTAGGGATGATGTATTCGAAGCCGATGGGCTTGTCCTGATCCTTCATGCCACTGTGGAACATCAGGCAGATGAAGGTGCCATCGTCATAGCCCTTGCAGTGGTGGTGAACCACGTGATGCAGTTTGCGAGCATCCTTGTCCCCGCCGGGCAGATGACGCACCGCCTGAATGTGCAGATCGTTGAAGCCCAGATGATTGGGGTATTCCTTCTGCCGGGGGTTGAGCACCTTGTTGTAGGGACGCAGCGGTTTGCAATTGGCCGCCTGAGTCTGCTGAAGCTCGGCCGCCGCCGCAGCCATACTGTCGTCGCCCTTGGATTGGGCAGTTGAACAGGCGGCACCGGATGCGGCGATGGCAATGCTGGCAACGATCAGTTTCAATTGCGTTTTCATGGGACTACCTCCAGAAATTGATAAGTATGGGTTTAGCAACACCGTTATTCGATTAACGGATATGTATATTCTACATTTTTCTATGATTTATCAAAGATTGTTTCGTAACGATACGGTTTATATTTATTCATTTTTGATATATAGCAGAATTGTCTTCATTGTCCTGGTCTGCTAGCCTGCAGGCATGTTCAGCACCCTCTTGCTTCGAAAAACACTCGTCTATCTGCTGATTGCCATCAACCTGGTGGCCCCAGTGCACACCGTATTCGCCTGCCAGCTCATGGATGGACGCCGGCAATACCATTGCTGCTGCCACGAGCATGGACACTGTCGTCATGGTGGCGGCTGCCCCCACAAGAAACAGCGCCAAGCCGGCTGCTGTGACGTCTCCTACGAATCAGCCGAGGTCGGGATGTCCTCGCTGGCGGACGGGCAGTTTTTCCAGGTACCAGGGCTGGAATGGCACCCTGCCATTCCTCCCGCATCATTCACCTATCTTCCGCCCATACCACTGGCCGTCCCCCCTTTCACCACAGGGCCACCAGCCCTCGCTACGGATAACACCCCCGTCTATCTCCGTACCCTCAGGCTCCGAATCTAGCCGACCTGTCTTCCTGTGATGCGCGCCGCCAACGAGCGGCCTATCCATTTCTGGTGTCAGGAGGAGGTCAATCATGCCCCGACTCATTTTGTTCTGTGTTTCATGGACGATGGTCTTCGCTGCCATCGCCCAGCCCCAGCATCCATACCTGCAGCTCGGCACCCTGGTGGCCGAGGTACTGAACCGCAACCCCGACCTGCCTGCCATGCGTGCGGCCTGGCAGGCAGCCAAGGCCAAAGTCGGCCAGGAGCGCTCGCTAGACGATCCGGTACTGTCGTATGGCTTCGCCCCCCGCACCATCGACCGTCAAGG
>JALVSV010000322.1 GCA_027024125.1 Methylothermaceae bacterium
GGCGGGTATCCCTTCAATCGTGCACGGCTTGATCGGTTTGTGGGTGGTTCTGCCATGGTTGCAGGAAACCTTTGGTCTTCTGACCGGCCATAATCTGCTTGCCGCTGGCAGTGTTTTGGCCTTGATAATTCTGCCAACGGTGATGGTGTTGAGTGCGGATGCGTTGCGTGGAGTTTCTACCCAGCAACGGGAAGCGGCATTGGCATTGGGGTTGGACTGGCCCGCCCTGCTACGGCGCGTATTGTTGCCCCAGGCCTGGGGCGGTATCCAAGGCGCAATCCTGTTGGCGACTGGCAGGGCATTGGGGGAAACCGTCGCGGTGATGTTGGTTGTGGGTTCCATCGACCGTCTGCCGGAACCGCTCTGGAATCTACTGCAGCCTGCTCAGACTTTGACCTCGAGGATCGGGCGGGAAGTGGGCGAGACGGTGTTCGGTTCCCTCCATTTTTCCGCCTTGATGGCTTGCGCTCTGCTGTTGGCACTGATGGGATGTGGTGCCGGCTGGTTGGCCAGGCATAGGCCATGTTGAAATTTGTCGTGGTGATCCTGGCATTGCCGGCAGTGATGCTGCCTGTCGCGACGTTCGGTTACGTTCTTGTCCGGGGGTGGGCCGGCATGACCGAAGCCTATGGCTTGATGGATCAAGTCACAGGATCCTTGCTGCTGGCTGGATTGGCTTGTGCCTTGTCCTCGCCAGTGTCTTTGGGGATGGCGGTGTGGCTGTGTATTCATGGGAAAAGAGCTGGTTCCTCATGGCTGCTACAGCTGCAGCTCCTTCACGGGATTCCACCATTGGTTTACGGTTTGTGTGGGATGGTGTTGTTGGTTCAATGGCTGCATTGGGGTGTGTCGCTCATGGCCGGGGCCATTGTGCTGGCAGTCGTCGTGTTGCCACAGATGACCTTGAATTACCTGGCTGCCCTGCAGCGGATCCCCAGGGAGTGGACCGAGGCTGCACGCTCCCTGGGACTTGGAACTGCCCAGGTGGTATTGCGAGTCTGGTTGCCGGGTGCCTGGCGGGGACTGGTGACCGGATTACTACTGAGCCTGGCGCGTACCCTGGCGGAGACCGCCCCCATTTTGTTCACGGCGGCGGTGTTCAGTGGCGTGGGTTGGCCCGGGTCACTCCTGAGCCCGGTGACCACGTTACAGACCCATATCTTTTATCTGGCGCAAGAGGGTATCGATGATAGGGCGATTGACACGGCCTGGAGCGCGGCCTCAGTGTTGGTACTTTTGGTATTGGGTGGTTCCCTGATCGCTCAGTGGCTGCGGGCCAGGAGTTTGAGATGAAAGTATCGCCACAAGAATCCAGGCAACCTGTTTCCAGTCCGGCACCCCTGTTGAAGGTGCGAAACCTGTGTCTGGAATTGGAAGGAAGAAGCATCTTGGATCAGGTCCGGCTGGATCTTCCCTGCCGAGGGGTCACCGCCTTGATTGGACCATCGGGTGCAGGCAAGAGCTCCTTGCTGCGTTGTCTCAATTTACTCTGCGATCACTGGCAGGGTGAGATTGTTATCGGGGAACGTTCAGTCAGGAAATGGCCGGGTGGTGCCGATGCTCTCCGCCGTCATCTGGGGCTGATCGGCCAGAAGCCGGTGGTCTTTCCTGGCTCGATTCGCAGGAATCTCCTGTTTGGGTTGGGCAGGCGTGAGCGTAAAGTCGTGCCATTGTCCCGGATCGAGAAAGGACTCAGTTCGGCTGGGCTGTGGGAAGAAGTCAGAGACAGGCTGGATTCGTCCGCGGGGGGGCTGTCGCTCGGACAGCAGCAACGCCTTTGTATCGCCCGGGCACTGATGTTGCAACCAGGTCTCCTTTTGGTTGACGAGCCGACTTCTTCGCTCGATCCCCAGGGCTGTCACATTATCGAGGAAACTTTGTTGGCTCTGGCAAGGCATCTGCCGGTACTATGGGTGACCCACGATCTGGCCCAGGCCCAGAGGGTTGCGGATCAGGTGATTTTCATATGCCAGGGAAGCTTGGTGGAACAGGCACCGGCAATGGAATTCTTTACCCGGCCGAAGCGTCTGGAAACCCGGGAGTTCCTGCGTTGGAACGTTTGCGAGTGTGATGGTTAAGACAGACTACGCAGGCGGCTGGCCAGGGTCTCCATCACCTGAAGGGAAAAATACGGGTTCTGCTGGACCAGGAAAAGGAATCGCTGTTCATCCACCGGCAGCAGAGCACAGTCGGTTTTGGCGATGGCGCTTGCGCTCCTGGGCTCGTCGCCGATCAGCGCCATTTCTCCAAACATCTCGCCCGGTCCCAGGGTTCTGAGGACCCGATCGTCGTTGACGATCTCTACCTCACCTTCCTGGATAAGATACATTACATCTCCAGTTTCGCCGGCGGAGAAGATAGTCCTGCCGGCAGGATGGCGGCTCAAACTGGTGAGTTCTTCAAATAGTTCCTGCAGAGTCATGGGTGTTCCTGAGCGGTTAACCTTTTATTGGTGATAACGTATTTGGCGGGAATAAGCAAGTACGGTCGTGTGGCTTGACAGGACCACGTCATTTAAACACGTAACGGATTGAATGAAGGGGCAGGCGGTTTGCTTCGAAAGCCTCGCCGGCAGGGAGGCCGGCGTGGAGCCTACAGGGAAGTATTCACGGCGTTTTTCGAAGCAAACCACCTGCCCCGGCTTGAATAGATGATGGAGCCCTGTGTGGCTTGATCTGTTGCATGCTTGGAGACATACTGCAAGCCGTAATGGACAACCACATGATTTCCAGCCATGAAAAAGCCACAGCAAGCACCTGTTTCCGAATTCCAGGGAATGCGGGTCGCCTTTGTTTCCACCCGGATTGCGGGCAAAGATGGGGTTTCACTGGAGATTGAGAAATGGGCCACAGTGTTCGAGCGGTTGGGAATCGAATGTTATTACATTGCCGGTGAATGTGACCGGCCTGCGGAGCGTACAGCCATTATCGAACAGGCTCATTTCAGCCATCCAGAGATCATAGAAATCACCCGCCAGGCATTTGCGGATGCCGGTGGCCGCCCGGTTCCTCTGACCGAGCAGATTTATGCTCAGGCCCGATCGATACGTGATGGTCTCAACCAGGCGTTGAAACGCTTCGCAATCGACGCCGTCATCGCCGAGAACGCCCTTACCATTCCCATGAATATTCCTCTGGGGGTGGCTCTGGTATGGTCCCTGGAGGAATTGGCCCTGGGTTGTATCGCCCACCACCATGATTTCTACTGGGAGCGGGAACGGTATTTGGACAGCGTGGTCGACGACTTGCTCCATTATGCTTTCCCGCCGGCTCTGTCCAGGATCCAGCATGTGGTAATCAACCAAATGGCGGCAGAGGAATTCAGCCGTCGCACCGGGCTCTATTGCCGCATCGTTCCCAATGTCATGGATTTTGCCCATCCTCCGGAATCGACCCCGGAAGGGAGCAGGGCACTGCGCAGCCAGCTCGGCATGGCAGAGGGCGACTGGCTGATTCTCCAGCCCACCCGGGTGGTAGCCCGAAAAGGAATCGAACATTCGGTCGAGCTGGTGCGGCGGTTGCAGCACCATGGCGCAAAACTGGTGATCAGCCACGCCAGCGGGGATGAAGGGAATGCCTATGCCAATTTTCTCGGCCTGTTTTCCGGTGTCATGGGGGTTTCCATGGTATTTGCCGACCATTGGCTGCGCGATGAGCGGGGCATTGGGGAAGACGGAACGCGTTACTTCACTTTGGGGGACTTTTATCAGCAGGCCGATCTGGTGGCGTATCCGTCGGAATACGAAGGTTTCGGCAATGCCTTCCTCGAGGCGGTCTATTACCGAAAACCCATTCTCTGCAAGCGCTATGCGGTTTTCCGTACCGACATCGAGCCTTGCGGGTTCCGTGTCGTGAGCTTTGACGATTTCATCACCCGGGATACCGTCAGGTCGGTGGAAGAAATGCTCTCTGCTCCCGATTTGCCAGAGATCGTGGAGCACAATTATCGCACTGCCCAACGTTATTTCAGTTACGAGGTTCTGGAGGAGGAGTTAAGACCCATGCTGCGACGTGCTTTCATCGGGGTGGAAACGAGATAGCCCGGCCAGCGTTTATACCAAGGCGTAACAATTTTCAGCCATACGCTGATGGATTCGGGGAATGGGCTGAGGGGCGTACTCGGGTAAGCGGTCATTCCAGACCGCTACTTCCCCACTTTGTCCAAATCTGATAAGAGAGGATGTGAGGCGAACAGATCTTTCCAGCGCCTGGGGGTGAGGTCTTCCCCTTTGGAAGCAGGATGGAGGGAGACGCGCTGAAGCACGTCGACCAGGTAGGTATAGGGATTGATACCCTGGAGCCTGCAAGTGGAGATCAGGCTCTGGATGATGCCGACC
>JALVSV010000323.1 GCA_027024125.1 Methylothermaceae bacterium
AAATCGCCTATGCCCAAGGTTGGATCGACGGCGAACATCTGGCACGGCTGGCGGAAAAATTCAAGAACAATGGCTACGGCGCCTATTTGAAACAAGTATTGGAACATGGAGCGGTGTGGTGAAAATCTCCGAAACGCGACTCCCGGGAGTCCTGCTGATAGAACCGGATATCTTCGGCGACCATCGTGGCTTTTTTCTGGAAACCTGGAACAAGCGCCGCTACCAGGAAGCAGGCCTCGATCGCGATTTCGTTCAGGACAACCTCTCGTTGTCGCGTCATGGCATTCTCCGCGGCCTCCACTATCAGTGGCCCCAGCCCCAGGGAAAACTGGTACAGGTGTTGCGTGGAGCGGTTTTCGACGTCGCCGTGGACATCCGCCAGGGATCGCCCACCTTTGGTCAATGGGTCGGATACGAGCTGACGGCTGAAAACCATCTCCAGCTATTTATACCCGAAGGGTTCGCCCACGGTTTCTGTGTCATCAGCGACCAGGCTTTGTTCTCATATAAATGCACCGATCTTTACAACCCTGCCACCGAGCACGGTCTGTTGTGGAACGACCCGGATATCCAGATCGACTGGCCAGTCTCCGAGCCCTTGCTGTCTGAAAAAGACTCGGCTGCCCTGGCCCTGCGGGATATACCCAGGCCAGACCTGCCAACATTCCCATCATGAAACCGATCCTGATTATCGGCCTGAAAGGCCAGGTGGCCTGGGAGCTGCATCGCTGTCTCCTGCCTTTTGGAAAAATCGTCACCCTTGGACGCGCCAGCAATCCACCGCTGGACCTGGCCAGGCCAGATACGTTCATTCCCATAATACGGCAGATCAACCCCAGGCTGATCGTCAACGCCGCCGCATACACGGCGGTGGACAAGGCCGAAGAAGAATACGAACTGGCCGAAAAGATCAATGCCATCGCACCCGGCATCTTGTCAGAGGAGGCCAAAAAGCTTGGGGCAGGCCTGATCCACTATTCCACCGATTATGTCTTTGCCGGTGACGCCGATCGACCTTACCGTGAACACGACCCCCTCGCCCCCCAATGTATCTATGGCCATAGCAAACTGGCAGGCGAGGAGGCCATAAGGGCCAGTGGAGCCGATCACTGGATCCTTCGAACCGCATGGGTCTACGGTGCCCGCGGCAACAATTTCCTCCTGACGATGCTACGGTTGATGCGTGAGCGTGAGCGAATCGGCGTGGTTGCCGACCAGACCGGCTCCCCCACCTGGAGCCGGTTGATCGCCCAGGTCACAGCGCAGATGCTCGCCCACGTACGGCTGGAGTTGCATGAGAACCCCGGAACTTATCATCTCACATGCCTTGGCGAGACCAGTTGGTATGGATTTGCCAGCGACATCCGGAACCAGGCCATCGCTTGTGGCCTCCTTCCTCAGGCGGCCGCCATGGTCGAACCCATCGCCACCACCGACTACCCTACGCCAGCCAGGCGACCCGCATATTCCGTCCTTGATACCCTTCGTCTCACCGAGACCTTCCGCATCCGGCCCCCTCATTGGAAACAGGCGCTTGCATTGTGTCTGGAGGATTTGGCAAGCTGTCAACAACCAGTCTGAAAACGGCCCTGGAATTTTGCAGGCTCTCCCCATGAAACCAGGCTCTTCAGCCATTCAAATGACCAATGCCGGACTCGAAGCCGCACGGCCGGTAACAGCCTACGATGAGCACGGTCAGCCCGTCGTTCGAAACATCGCTGCCGAACGCCCCCTGACGCTCTACCTCGATCGCCAGGAAATTGTCACTCTGATGACTCTGGGCACTCAGCCTGAACTCTTGATACTGGGATACTTGCGTAATCAAGGGCTGGTGGAAAACCTGGCCGATATCATTGCAGTCCAGGTGGATTGGGAAGTGGAAGCGGCCGCAGTGACGACCCGCAATGGCAATGTTGAAAACATGCTGGAAAAACTCAGCCATCGCATCGTCACCACCGGTTGTGGCCAGGGAACTATATTTGGCCAACTACAGGCAAACCTGAATCGGATACGACTTGCCCCGCAACCCCTTCGCCAGTCGACCATATACGAGCTGCTGGCAAATCTGCGCCATTACAACGAGATCTATAAGCAGGCAGGGGCTGTTCATGGATGTGCCTTGTGCCTGGACAGCGACATACTTTTCTTTTGTGAGGACGTGGGACGCCACAATGCGGTGGATACCATTGCAGGCCATATGTGGTTGCATGACATGGAAGGCAGGGACAAAATCTTTTATACCACCGGACGCCTGACTTCTGAAATGGTGATCAAGGCCGCCCAGATGGAGATCCCGGTGTTGTTGTCCCGATCAGGCATCACCCAGATGGGACTGGATATGGCCCGTAAAACGGGCATGATTCTTATCAGTCGGGCCAAAGGCAAACATTTCCTGATTTACAACGGCCACGACAAAATGATCTATGACGCCCGCCCACGTCACTGATCCCGTTGCTGCATCACCTCGAATTCATCCTCGAAGAAAAACCTGGATTCGCCAAAAGCAGGTTGGAGCTGATCCAGCCACGTAGCCTTTGGATCGTACCGGGCGAAAAAAGGACGTTGTACCCAATCTGGATGGCGTCCTTGCAGGAACCGCAATACAAAGACCTTTTCGCCCCGGATCTCAGCGACCCCCTGTATCTCCACCTTACCTGGTGCAGTGCTCATGCTTGGCCCACGTGCAGTCCGGCCCATTCCGGAAACCTGTTGCATGGCCTGGCGATAGATTTCCCAGCAACGGGCCAAAGGCACCTCGAAATAGCGGCGCGCTCCGGTATCCCGCTCTACGAACATATAATAAGGCATGATTCCCAAAGCCACCTGAGTCTGCCACAATCTCGCCCAAACGCTGGGGTCGTCATTGACATGGGCGATCAAAGGCCCCTGGGCCCGAATCAGCGCCCCCGTGGCCCTCAACCGCGCAATGGCCCGACACGCCACCTCTGTTTCCAATTCTTGCCAATGATTGTAATGAGCCATGATGGCAACGTGTTTTCCAGCTGCTGCAAGTCTTTCCAGCAGTCGCAACAAATCGTCGGCATCGGGATCTGTCAGATAGCGGTATGGCCAGAAACTCAAAGACTTGGTGCCGATACGGATGGTCTGGACGTGATCGAAATCATGCGCCAACAGGGGTTCGAGATAGTCGGCCAGATGCCGGGCCTTCATCACCATCGGATCGCCACCAGTGATCAGTACATCGCTGACTTCGTGATGCGTGCGCAGATATTCATGCAATGAATGCGCCTCTCGCGATGCCATCCGCAGTGACTTGTCCCCAATGAACTGGGCCCAGCGGAAGCAAAAAGTACAATAACTGTGACAAGTCTGGCCCTGGCTGGGGAAAAACAGCACCGTCTCGCGATATTTATGCTGCAACCCGGCAATGGGCCTGCCCTGATCGTCATGGGGAACGTTCAGTGCCAATTGACCGGCAGGGTGTGGATTGAGGGCACGCCGAATTCCCTGTATCTGTTTCTGCAGTTCACCCGATGGGGCATCGCGAACCAGCAGGTCTGCTACGGTGGCAAAATCCTCATGGCTTAACATTCCCGGCTGGGGGAAAACCAACTGAAAGATGGGATCATCCGGCACCTTGTCCCAGTCGATCAACGCTTCCACCACGTACCGGTTGACCCTGAACGGAAGCACGTGGGCCACCACTCTCATCGCGTGTCGTAGCTCCGGGGAAACGCTTTCCAATGGCTTGATACGTCCCTGCTCCAGATCCCGTAGGGTATACACTTCCATGCGCTGGCCCTGATGATGTCCGGAATATCGCTGCGTCAATGCAGAGGTTTTAATCTTGGCGTTCACTCTCGACCTTGTGCATAAAATTCCCTAGTATACCATCACTCAAAAGAGCTCTTCTTCCCTCCATCCTTCCGGAACAGGGCTCCGTCATCTATTCATGCCGGGGCGGGTGGCCTGCTTCGAAAAACGCCGTCGATACCTCATCAGATTGCACGCCGATATGCCTGCTGCCGTGAAGTCCTTTCCAATTCAGAAATGACTGTAGTAAACATATACTGGTACTGGGTTGGAAAAAAACACGCTATTGCATTGGAACGATGGATCCCATAAAATACCACGTTTATTCAGCCCCCCAATAGATCGTAAGGAGTACAATGAAAACCTTTAGCGCCAAACCACACGAAGTAAAACGCGACTGGTATCTCATCGACGCCGAAGGAAAGACATTGGGACGTCTGGCCAGCGAAATCGCCCGGCGCTTGCGGGGCAAGCACAAACCTGAATACACTCCCCATGTAGACACAGGTGATTACATCATCGTGATCAATGCCGAAAAAGTGCATGTCA
>JALVSV010000324.1 GCA_027024125.1 Methylothermaceae bacterium
AGCCGGCCGATCCGTGAGTGAGGTTTATCCCAGTTTGTTGGGGGTGGTGGATCTGGACTTTTGTGAGCCGGACATGAATCGTCTGCAGGAATGCGATGTGGTTTTCTTTGCCACACCCAATGGTACTGCCATGCAATTTGCGGAAGGGCTATTGGCGAAAGGGCGGGTGGTCATCGATCTGGCGGCTGATTTCCGTTTGCGCGATGCCAGGTTGTGGGAGCGATGGTATGGTCAGCCCCATGCTTGTCCACATTTGTTGAAACAGGCTGTCTATGGCCTTCCTGAATTCAACCGTGAACAGATACGCAAGGCCCGTTTGATAGCCTGCCCCGGTTGCTATCCAACCGCAGTGCAATTGGGTTTGCTACCTTTGTTGACGCAAGATCTGGTGGCGGTCGATGATTTGATTGCCGACTGCAAGTCAGGTGTTTCCGGTGCGGGACGCAAGGCACAGCTGAGTGCGTTGATGGCTGAGAGTGGAGAAAGTTTCAAGGCCTATGCAGCCTCCGGACACCGCCATCATCCGGAAATCTGTCAGGGTCTACAGGCCATGTGCGGCAAACCTGTGGGATTGGCATTCGTACCCCATCTGGTGCCGATGATCCGGGGGATTCACGCCACACTCTATGTGCTTCCAAACGCGGAAATGGATTATCAGGCATTGTTCGAGGCCTGTTATTCCAAGGAACCTTTTGTAGATGTGCTTCCCGCTGGCAGCCATCCTGATACCGGTGACGTGCGGGGTGCCAACCGGTGTCAGATCGCACTCCACCAGCCGGGAGGAAAGCGTTTGATTGTGCTCTCAGTGATCGACAATCTGGTAAAGGGAGCGGCTGGACAGGCGGTCCAAAACATGAATCTGGTCTTTGGGTTTGCCGAGACGTTGGGGTTGGAAGAAATTGCCCTGTATCCCTGAAGGAATCATGGAGTCATTGCATGATCGGATTCCATCACGTCTCTAGTTTGTGAGACGTGGTAACCTCCCAAAGCATGAAAGAACCACGCAGGAAGAAGGGTGTGGGTTTGAGGGCGTACATGGCCTGGACGGCCATGTCCGAGCCTCCATGGATGGATTTACGGCGTTCCGAAAACTCATATCCTGCTTCCTGCCTTCTTATCTTTCACGCTATCCAGGACCATCCAACTGGATTTCAGTTTCGACTGCTTTCGTACTCTTGCAATTCTTCAGGTGTATTGATGTTGATGAACTGAAAGGCGTTATCGCTCAGGTCCACGGCAACCCAGTGATGTCTTTGGGCCCAGGCGTCGATCTTGCGCTTTCCTGAAGTCAACCAGCATGACAGATCCCCTGCCAACCTGGTGCGCAGGGCCATGACGACAGGATGAAGGCGCCAGCCGTCATGGGCGATCGCGATGTCCTTGTGTTTGCCTTCCAGGGAAGATAACAGTCTACCCAGGGAATCGCTGGACAATCGTGGGCAATCACAGGGAGTTACCAAAGCGTATTCAGTGCGAGCAGTTTCCAGAGCGCTGAGGATACCGGCAAGTGGGCCGTGAAACCCGGAAATGGAATCGGTGATCACAGGCAGATCGAACTTTTGGTATTCCTCCAGGGAACGGTTGGCGTTGATGAGTGTTCGGCTGCACAAAGGGCTTAAGGCTTCAATGGCATAGGAGACCAATGGACGTCCTGCGCATTGGATCAGCCCTTTGTCCTTCCCACCCATTCTGCGGGCCTGACCTCCGGCTAGAATCACGCCCGTCACCCGTTCAGGGGGTGGAATGATCATCGTTTTTTTTGCCTGGAGAAAGGACTGGGCAGCACTGTATTTTGGACCGGATGATGGTAGTCCGCCTCAGGATAATCCAGGGTGTAGTGAAGTCCCCGACTCTCTTTGCGCCGCATCGCACACTGGACGATCAGTTCGGCGACGATAATGAGATTGCGCAGTTCCAGAAGGTCACTGGTCACCCGGAAATGTCCGTAGTATTCCGCGATTTCCTGTTTCAGCATTTCCACCCGTCTCAAGGCCCTTTGCAGACGTTTGTCTGTCCTGACAATGCCGACGTAATCCCACATGAAGCGACGGATTTCGTCCCAGTTGTGGCTGACGACCACTTCTTCATCGGAATTGGTCACTTTTGATTCGTCCCAGGGAGGCAATTTCGGTGGCGCTGGAAGATCGGTCAATCGCCGCTTGAGATCCGAGGCCGCCTGGCTGGCGAAGACCAGGCATTCCAACAGGGAGTTGCTTGCCATGCGATTGGCACCATGAAGGCCGGTGCAGGCAGTTTCACCCACTGCGTATAGACCGTCGATATCCGTTTGTCCCCAGGCATTTGTGATCACGCCACCACAGGTATAGTGGGCGGCGGGAACCACCGGTATCGGCTCACGGGTCATATCGATGCCAAATTCGAGGCAGCGTGAATAGATGGTTGGGAAATGAGAACGGATGAAGTGCGCGCTTTTGTGAGAGATATCGAGATACACATAGTCCACACCCAGACGTTTGATCTCATGGTCGATGGCGCGGGCGACGATGTCCCGTGGCGCCAGTTCGCCACGGGAATCGAAACGTTGCATGAACGGTGTTCCGTTCGGCAGTAACAACCGTGCACCTTCGCCGCGCAACGCTTCTGAAATCAGAAAAGAGCGTGCCTGGGGGTGGTAGAGACAGGTGGGGTGGAATTGCATGAATTCCATATTGGCAATCCGGCACCCGGCCCGCCATGCCATGGCGATGCCGTCACCAGTGGCAGTATCCGGGTTGCTGGTATACAGATAGACTTTGGCAGCACCGCCGGTGGCCAGCACTACGCTTTTGGCCCTGAAAGTCAGGACGCGATGGGCTTTGCGGTCCAGTACATAGGCTCCCATAACCCGTTGCGGACCCATGTTCAGTTTGTTGGCGGTAATCAGGTCGATGGCATTGTGGTACTCAAACAGATCGATATTGGGGTGCGTCTTGGCATGGCTCAGCAGTGAAGTTTCGACTTCCCTGCCAGTGGCATCTGCGGCATGGACAATCCGGCGGTGGCTATGACCTCCTTCCTTGGTCAAGTGTAAATGTTTCTCCCCATCCTCGGACTCGACTTCGGTGAACGTGGCCCCCTTGTCAAGCAGCCAGCGGATGCATTCCCTGCCTTGCGATACCACCAAATGGACTATTTCCGGATCGCACAGTCCGGCGCCCGCTTTTAGGGTATCCTGAATGTGGGATTCGATGGAATCTTGGGCGTCGAGTACCGCAGAGATGCCGCCCTGAGCATAAAAGGTGCTACATTCCTGTAGCCTCGTTTTGGCTATGATGGCGACTTTGGCGCGATCTGCGATTCTTAAGGCAACTCCCAAACCTGCAGCACCGCTGCCGATGATGAGGACCTCGTAGTCGTACATGTCTTGCATTCACGCTTTATATCAGAAATATCCCAGGCATGGGAAGGCTTGGCGAGATAATTGGTGTTTTGGACAATCAATCAAAGGTTTTGCTGCTGAAACAGCTGGTTTTCCATTGAACAAACGAAATTTGCGTCGAAATACGGGTTCATTGAATGGCTCCGGGTAAAAAGGGATAATGATTGAAATACTATGACAGTCTGGCCGTTGGAATGGTTTTGTCGGATTGTTTTCAGATGGCAGCTGCACATGTCATTGCTTACACACGGGGAATCGGTTTTGAAAGGGGAAAACCAGTCGGCGGCAGAGGTCGATAGAGCATTGGTCGCTCGGGTACAGCAGGGGGACAAGAAAGCCTTCGACCTGTTGGTGCTCAAGTACCAGCCAAAGATCGTACAATTGATCAGCCGTTATATTCGTGATCCATCCGAAGCTCTGGACGTGGCTCAAGAGACTTTTATCAAGGCCTATCGGGCGCTGCCCAGGTTCCGTGGAGACAGCGCCTTCTATACTTGGTTGTACCGGATTGCCATCAATACGGCCAAAAATCATATAGCCGCTCGTTCCAGAAGACCTTCGGATTCTGAAATCGAGATCGATACAGCGGAACAATTCGAAACGGCGATCCGTCTAAGGGATCAAGAAACGCCTGAAGGCATCCTTTTGAGCGAAGAGGTTGCCGAGGCGGTCCGTCATGCGATCGAAGCTTTGCCTGATGAGCTGCGTACTGCGATTACATTGCGGGAATTCGAGGGGATGAGCTATGAGGAGATCGCCCAGGCAATGAATTGTCCGGTCGGAACCGTACGCTCACGTATTTTCAGGGCACGGGAAGCGATTGACAAGAAATTGAGAACCTTGCATACAGGCATGCGCAAGGGAAGAAAACAAAATCAAGTGGAACCATCGGTGGAAAAATGATGCGAGGCACCAGCTCATGCAGGATGAAATAACCTGGAAATTGTCCTTGTTGGTCGATGATGAACTGCCCCCCGATGAGGCAATCTTCTTGTTGGAGCAGATCAACCAAGATCCTGACCTCAGAGATAAATGGTATCAATATCAGGCCATACGACATGCGATTCGGAACAATGGAGAAAGCCTATATCTCCAAGCGGATTTTCTGGAACGTATCCAGGGTGTCCTGGAGAATGAGCCAATGCCTCAGCATGAGGTGGCTGAACAGACATTAAATCCCCCCAACAGATTCAACCTGAGTACCTGGATCGCCATTCCCCTGGCTCTGACGGCAATGGTCGTGGTGGTTCTGTTACTACAACGCCAAACTCCAGAGAGCGAGTCACTCCAAACGCTTCCTTTGGTGGCGGCAGTGCAGTCCCCTCAGCCTTCTGCGCTTAAGGTAAGCTCGAACTCAACGGCCACGAACCCTGTCCATGTCCCAGCTTCACTTTCAGAGTCTTCCTCATTGGAAGATTTTCTGCTCGTTCACAGTGAAGACAGTCTTTATCAGCAAGGTCCCCAGCACATGTTAAGTTATGCCCGCATCATCAGCCATGATCACCACTGAAAAAATGTGTGACAGAAAATGGGTGGGGATTGTATGGCTATGGCTGTTTTGTGCTGTGGTCACGGCCGCAGAGAATGGGTCACCAAAGACGGCCAGGCAGTGGCTCGATGCCATGGTCGAGGCGATGCAGAATCTCGACTATCAAGCCACGGTAGTCTATAGCCGCGACAACAAGATCCAGATGTTCAGGCTCACTCATCAGGTTCGTGATGGTGTGATCTATGAAAATCTGCAGTCCCTCAGCAACCCCTTGCGTAAAGTGATACGCGAGGCGGACAAGGTGACCTGCTATTTTCCAGACCGGCGCCTTCGGATCGAATATCAAAGCCGCTCAAGGTCTTTACTGACTTCCATGCCTTCAAAATGGGAAGGGCAGGAACAATACTATCGTCTTGAATTGGGGCAAAAGGGATACATGATGGGGCGCCCAAGCCAGGAAATTCTCATCAGGCCATTGGATGAATATCGTTATGGCCGAAGAATCTGGGTCGATGGAGGCTCTTATTTGCCGCTCAAATTCGAATTGTTGGATCAACAGGGAAACATTCTGGAATCCCTGGCCGTCGCAGATCTCAAACTGGGTTCGGAAGAACGAATCGATCCTGCTGCCTACCTTCGTCATGAAGACTGGAAGACTATCGAACGCAAGGAGGGAGAACCTGTGAATCGCTGGCAATTGACCCGTTTGCCCCCGGGTTTCAGGGAGCTTTACCGTAGTCAGCGCACAGGTGCCGGGGAGGGGGAGACAGTGGATCATATCGTCATCTCCGATGGTCTGGCGACTGTGTCAGTCTATATCAAGGAAAATGACGGGAAAGCATTCGACTCTGACAACCTCAAGCGGGGTGGCGTCAGCGTTTTTAGTCGCAGCATCCAGGATCACGTCATTACCGTCGTCGGAGATGTTCCCATGATCACGGTGCGATTGATTGGTGAGGGGATAAGGGCGGAAGAATGAGTTCACCTTCATCCGTGACAATCAATGAATTGTTTATCTTGGCGGGCCTTGGCCCGCCAAGATTTGTTATGGAGAGTTTTTTTATCAAATGAATCAATCAGGATCGACCTCTATGCAACGGATACTATTTGCCACTTCTTGTTCGATCGTATTGCTTGGACTGCTTGTTGGCAAAGCAGCTGCAAGTCGCCTTCCGGATTTCACCGACCTGGTGCAGGACACCAGTGCGGCCGTGGTCAATATCAGCACCACCAAAAAAGTGGAACTTCCGGAACAACCGCGGATTCCCGAGGGACTGGATATTCCTGAGGGTTCCCCCCTGGAAGACCTGTTCAAGCATTTTTTCGGGCAGAAGGGATGGCCCCATGAGACCCGCTCGCTGGGGTCCGGCTTCATCGTCTCGCCCGATGGTTACATCGTCACCAACCATCATGTGGTCAAGGATGCTGATGAAATCATCGTGCGGATGCAAGACCGGCGTGAATTGACAGCCAAACTGATTGGCACGGACAAGCGTAGTGACCTGGCCCTGCTAAAGGTGAATGCGGATCATCTGCCTGTGGTAAAGATGGGGTCATCCAAGGCGCTCAAGGTCGGGGAATGGGTGGTTGCCATCGGTTCCCCCTTTGGCTTCGATCATTCGGTCACAGCCGGTATCGTCAGCGCCAAGGGAAGGAGTTTGCCCGGTGACAGTTATGTTCCCTTCATTCAGACGGATGTGGCGATCAATCCGGGCAATTCTGGAGGTCCCCTCTTCAACATGGATGGCGAAGTCGTGGGCGTCAATTCCCAAATCTACAGTCGAACCGGTGGTTTCATGGGACTGTCGTTCGCCATCCCCATCGACATGGCGCTGGAAGTGGTCGAGCAACTCAAGCGGCATGGCAAGGTCATTCGAGGTTGGCTCGGAGTTCAGATTCAGGACGTGACCCGGGAGTTGGCCGAATCTTTCGGTATGAGACGACCCCATGGTGCCTTGGTGGCCCAGGTGCTTGCGGGGAGCCCCGCCGCTGCTGCAGGACTGAAGGTGGGGGACGTGATCGTGGAATACGATGGCCATATGATCGATACCTCGTCAGCGTTGCCGCCATTGGTGGGCATTACACCGGTCGGGAAGGAGGTTTCTATCAAGGTGTTGAGAGAAGGAAAACTACGTGTTCTGAAGGTTAAGATCGGTCAATTGCCAGAGGAGGAGCTTCGTGAGGCAGGTGAGATCATGGAGCCGGGAACCGTCAAGATCGACTCTTTGGGACTGGCGGTGGCCGATCTGAGCGAGACTGACCGGGAACGTCTTGGTGTCGATCAGGGCGTTGTGGTTCGAAGGGTGTTGCCAGGCCCTGCACGGGAAGCCGGCATCCGGGCAGGTGACGTCCTGCTGCGGCTGGGCACGAGGCCGATCAAGGATGTCTCCGATCTACAAAAGAAACTGGCCCGCTTGAAGGCGGGCAAACCCGTTGCTGTTCTGGTAAAACGCGGAGACGGTTCATTGTTCATGGCAATTCAGCCTCACCAGGATTCTAGGAAAAAGTGACTGACCTCAAGCATATTCGAAATTTCTCCATCATCGCCCATATAGATCACGGCAAGTCGACCCTTGCCGACCGATTCATTCAGATCTGTGGGGGACTGACACAGCGCGAAATGGCTGAACAGGTGCTCGATTCCATGGATCTGGAACGCGAACGTGGGATTACCATCAAGGCACAAAGCGTGACCCTGGACTATCCGGCCGAAGACGGGCAGATCTATCAGCTCAATTTCATCGATACTCCCGGGCATGTCGATTTTTCTTACGAGGTGTCTCGTTCCCTGGCGGCGTGTGAAGGGGCTCTGCTGGTGGTGGATGCTGCCCAAGGGGTGGAGGCGCAGACGGTGGCCAATTGTTATACCGCCATCGAGCAGGGTTTGGAGGTGGTGCCAGTGCTCAACAAGGTGGACCTGCCTTCGGCAGAGCCCGAGCGGGTCAAGCATGAAATCGAAGAAATCATCGGTATTCCTGCCGACGAAGCCTTGGAGATCAGCGCCAAGACCGGCCAGGGAGTCAAGGAGGTTTTGGAGCAGATTGTGGCGAAGATCCCCCCTCCTCAAGGCGATCCCGATGCTCCGCTGCAGGCGTCCATCATCGATTCGTGGTTCGACAACTATCTGGGCGTCGTCTCCCTGGTTCGGGTGGTCAATGGCACTTTGTCCAGACGCCAGAAAATCACCGTGATGTCGACCGGAAAGAGCTATCAGGCGGACCAGGTGGGTGTGTTCACTCCGAAACGACTGCAGAAAGATGCGCTTCGAGCCGGAGAGGTGGGCTTCATAGTGGCCGGCATCAAGGATATTTTCGGGGCGCCGGTGGGTGATACCATCACCGCCACTGAACGTCCCTGTGATCAGCCCCTGCCGGGATTCCAGACGGTCCGTCCCAGGGTGTTTGCAGGGCTCTATCCCGTCAGTTCCGATGATTATGAAAACCTTCGGGAGGCCCTGCAGAAATTGCGTCTTAACGATGCGGCGCTGCAATTCGAGCCGGAGACCTCACAGGCCCTGGGTTTCGGTTTCCGTTGTGGTTTCCTCGGAATGCTCCATATGGAGATCGTACAGGAAAGGCTCGAGCGCGAATACGATCTGGACCTGATCACCACAGCGCCCACTGTGATCTATGAGGTGTTGACCAGCAAAGGGGAAGTGATCACGATCGATAATCCTTCCGAGTTGCCACCGGTCAATCAGATCGAAGAGATCCGGGAACCGATTATCGAAGCCAATATCCTGGTTCCCCAGGACTATTTGGGTGGGGTGATTGGTCTGTGTATCGAAAAACGTGGGGTGCAGAAGAATCTGCAATACCTGGGTAATCAGGTCTCATTGAATTTCGAGCTTCCCTTGAGTGAGGTCGTCCTCGATTTTTTCGATCGGCTCAAATCAGTCAGCCGGGGCTACGCTTCATTCGATTATGAATTCATGCGTTTTCAGGCTGCCCCCATGGTCAAACTCGATATTCTCATCAATGGGGAGCGGGTCGATGCTCTGTCCCTGATCGTTCATCAGGATATGGCCCAGACCCGGGGACGGGAACTGGTGGAAAAAATGAAGGAACTCATACCGCGTCAGATGTTCGATGTGGCGATTCAGGCAGCGATCGGTTCCAAGATCATTGCCCGCTCCAACGTCAAGGCCTTGCGTAAAAACGTCACTGCCAAATGCTATGGCGGTGACATCACCCGCAAAAAGAAGTTGCTGGAAAAACAGAAGGCGGGTAAAAAACGCATGAAACAGGTGGGTAAAGTCGAGATTCCCCAGGAAGCATTCCTGGCGGTCTTGAAAGTCAAAAACGAATCCTAAGGATAACAATAAAGATGGATTTCGATTTCGAGTTCTTCCTCCTGGCCGGCACGCTGGTTTCAGGAGCAATTTGGGGTGGATGGCTGCTGTGGGTCCGCAAACGGGGGACAGTTGCCGAAAAAGAACCTTTGTGGGTGGAGTATGCGCATTCGTTCTTTCCGGTCCTGCTGATCGTCCTGTTGTTGCGTTCGTTTTTGGTGGAGCCATTCCGGATTCCTTCCGGATCCATGATGCCCACCCTGTTGGTGGGCGACTTTATCCTGGTCAACAAATACACCTACGGTATCCGGTTGCCGGTTTCTCACACCAAGGTCATCGAGCTGTCATTGCCGCAACGGGGGGATATCGTGGTGTTTCGTTATCCCAATGATCCCTCGGTCGATTACATCAAGCGGGTGGTTGGCCTGCCGGGTGATCGGATCGCCTACTATAATAAAAGACTGTATATCAATGGCGAACCGGTGAAGCTGAAGCCCCTTGGACGCTATGTGGGAGTGGGGGACAACCAGCGCTACAATGGAGCCTTGATGTACGAAGAGACGTTGGGAGACGTCAGGCATCAAATTCTGATCATGGAAGGGCGGCCTTCGGTGGAAGGCGAATACGTAGTTCCCCAGGGATATTATTTCGTCATGGGTGACAACCGCGACAACAGCAATGACAGCCGCTACTGGGGGCCAGTACCCGAAGCCAATCTGGTGGGCAAGGCCTTTTTCATCTGGATGCATTGGGAGCCTGGCAATCTCGGCGTGGTGTTCGATCGCATAGGAACGGTATTGCACTAATGATTGATCCAAAACGCCAGTGTGGCATGACCATGATCGGAATCTTGTTCATGTTGATTCTGATTGGATTTTTTACTCTCCTGACTTTGAAGATCCTGCCCATCTACCTTGAACACTTCAAGGTGGTCAGTTCGCTCAAATCGCTTGAGCAAACGCCGGATCTTACCCACATGTCCCGCCGCCACATCCTTGGGTTGATGGAAAAACGCCTGGATATCAATATGGTGGATCAGGTGACGCGCCAGGATATCGAAGTGTCGAAACAGGACGGCACGGTACTGGTTTCGGTAGCCTATTCAGTCGAAAAGCCGTTGTTTGGCAACCTCAGCGTCATCGTGGATTTCGATGACAAAATCGAGGTTGGAGGGAATTGAAAACGGATCTGACGAGATTACAGCGGCGGCTGAAGATCAGTTTCGCCCATCCCGGGTTGCTCCAGGAAGCACTGACACACCGAAGCGCCGGATCGAGAAACAACGAACGGCTGGAATTCCTGGGGGATGCGGCATTGGGGTTCGTCATAGCCCATGAGCTGTTTCATCGTTTTCCAAAAGCCAGGGAAGGGGAACTCAGTCGTATGCGGGCCAGTCTGGTGAATCAGACGACCCTGGCGGCGCTGGCCCGTAGACTGGAGCTGGGAGAATGGCTCATTTTGGGTGCTGGCGAGTTAAAGAGCGGGGGATTCCGCCGCGATTCAATTTTGTCCGATGCGTTGGAAGCGGTGATCGGTGCTATCGTCGAGGATCGGGGGATCGAACCTTGTCGCCACTGGATTTTGTCCCTTTTTTCCGAGCATTTGGCGGCACTCGAGGAAGGAAGCTGGCAAAAGGATCCCAAAACCAGGCTTCAAGAGTTTCTCCAGTCCCGGGGCCTTTCGCTGCCACGTTATGAATTGATCTCCCAGCAGGGATCCCCCCATGATCAGGAGTTCACCGTGGCATGCCAGGTGGAGCTTCTCGATGCTGCCTGCCATGGTTGTGGAAGATCACGTAAACACGCAGAGCAGCAAGCTGCCGCTGCTGCCTTGAAGAAGCTGTCCGAGCGCTTTGGTAAGGATTTATGAAGACTGGATATGTCGCATTGATCGGTCGTCCCAATGTGGGCAAATCCACGTTGCTCAATCGTATGGTTGGTCAGAAGATAAGCATCGTGTCCTCTAAACCCCAGACCACCCGATTCAGGATCCTGGGAATCAATACCACCGATAAGGCGCAGATAGTGTATGTGGACACTCCCGGTCTCCATCGTGCCGCTTCCCGGGCGCTGAACCGCTACCTCAACAAGGCTGCCACAGCTTCCTTGACCGGTGTGGATCTGGCGGTTTGGCTGATCGATGGCAAAGGGATTCGTGGTGACGACCGCCTGGTGCTGGAAAAATTGCAGCAGGTCAGGGTGCCGGTGATCCTGGCGATCAACAAGGTGGACAAGATCAAAGACAAAAAGACCCTGTTGCCCTTGATTGCTGAAGCCAACGCTCAATTCCCTTTCACCGAAGTGGTGCCTATATCGGCGCTCGATGGTACCAATACTGAGGTACTGGAACAAACTATCATCGATTTATTGCCCGAGGGGGAGTTGATCTATCCCGAAGACCAGTTGACCGACAGGCCGGAACGATTCTTCGCAGCCGAAATCATCCGCGAGAAATTGCTGCAATATCTGGGCGAGGAAGTCCCTCACCGGCTGACGGTGGAGATAGAACAATTCAAAGAGGACAAGGATCTGATCCACATCTATGCCATTGTCTGGGTGGAAAGGGAGGGGCAGAAACGCATCGTCATCGGAAGCAAGGGAGAGCTTCTCAAGAAGGTGGGGCAACAGGCGAGGTTGGAGCTGGAGGCATTGCTGGAAAGACGGGTCTATCTCAACCTCTGGGTTAAGATAAAAAAAGATTGGTCCGATGATGAGCGCCTGTTGCAGCGTCTGGGTTATGCCGACTAGTGTCTGTTCAGACCGGTCTGCCTGTACGGATTGGGACAGGCTCCGGTCGTAAGACGACGATATCTCAGTGCAGTGGCATCAAGCCTATATTCTGCATCGCCGTCCATGGCGTGAAACCAGTCTCTGGCTAGAGGCCTTCAGCCGCGAATGTGGCAAGGTGGCCTTATTGGCCAAAGGTGCCCGTCGTGGCAAAAGGAAGCTTCCTCTGCAACCCTTCCAGCCTTTGTTGCTGAGCTGGCGAAAAAAGGGGGAGCTGGGGACGCTGATCGATGCCGATCCCCTGGATTCTTTAATTCCCCTGCATGGGGAGGCCTTGTTTTGTGGTTTTTATCTCAACGAACTGCTCAGCATTCTGCTTGCCCGGGACGATCCCCATCCTGCCTTGTTTGACCATTACCGGAAGACCCTGGAAGAATTATCCAAGGTCCGGGATCTTGAGACGTGTTTGCGCTTTTATGAGCTTCGGCTACTGGAAGCAATTGGATACGCCCCTGTGCTCGATCATGAGGTAGAATATGGCGCTTATGTGGCCGAAGATCTGTGTTACCGCTACGATCCTGAAACAGGACCGATCATAGACGGCAGGGGATGGCTGCATGGCAGTACTTTGCTGGCCCTGCTTCAGGGAAAGCTGGAAACTTCTCAGGTTCGGCGGGAGGCCAAGCGTCTCTTGCGT
>JALVSV010000325.1 GCA_027024125.1 Methylothermaceae bacterium
GCTTTGAAAGACTCGCCGGCAGGGAGGCCGGCGTGGAGCCTACAGGGAGGTATTCACGGCGTTTTTCGAGGCAGACCAGCTGACCCCCGGCTTGAATAGATGACGGAGCCCTGCCTGCAGGATCTCAGTGTGCCTTGACAGTGGTTTTGCTCTTGGTTCCGGCCTTCGCTTTGGGAGAGGGTTCGACCTTTGAATCTTCAAGGGGTGAAGGTTGATATTCCAAAGCCTGTTCCAGTACCTCATCGATCCAGCGAACCGGGATGATCTCCAGGTTTTGTTTGATATTGGCCGGGATCTCCGTCAGATCCTTTTCATTTTCCCTGGGAATGATGACGGTACGAATCCCCCCACGATGTGCGGCCAGAAGCTTTTCCTTCAGGCCACCGATGGGCAATACCTCGCCTCTCAGAGTGATTTCACCGGTCATGGCGACATCGCAACGGACAGGAATGCCCGTGAGGGTGGAAACCAGGGCGGTGCACATTCCTATGCCGGCACTTGGTCCGTCTTTGGGAGTGGCGCCTTCCGGTACATGGATGTGGACGTCATTGGCGTGATAGAAGTCGGAAGGTATTCCGAGAATCTGAGAGCGACTACGAATGACCGTGAGGGCCGCCTGGATAGATTCCTGCATGACTTCGCCCAATTTCCCGGTGTAGATCTGCCTTCCCTTGCCGGGGACCACCACGGCTTCTATGGTGAGCAGTTCTCCGCCCACCTCGGTCCATGCCAGGCCTGTGACCTGTCCCACTTGGTTGGCCTCCTCGGCGCGGCCATAACGATAGCGTGGCACCCCCAGATATTTCTCCAGGTTGCGCGAGGTGATTCGCACCGGCAGTTTGCTGGGATTGGTCTGGAGGTTCTTGACCACCTTCCGGCACAGACTGGCAATCTCGCGCTCCAGGTTTCTGACGCCTGCTTCGCGGGTATAGTGGCGAACAATGTCCCTGATGGCCCCTTCGCTGATATGTATCTCCGATGATTTGAGGCCATTGTTTTCCACCTGCTTCGGAATGAGGTGTTGCCTGGCGATGTTGACCTTTTCCTCTTCGGTGTAGCCGGGGAGACGAATGATCTCCATACGGTCCAGGAGGGCAGGTGGGATATTGAGGGTATTTGCCGTGGCAATGAACATCACATCGGACAAATCGAAGTCCACTTCCAGGTAATGGTCGTTGAAAGTGCTGTTTTGTTCAGGATCCAGGACTTCCAATAGGGCTGAAGCGGGATCCCCTCGGAAATCCATTGCCATCTTGTCGATCTCATCGAGCATGAAGACCGGGTTGCGCGATTTGACCTTGGCCATATTCTGGACGATCTTGCCTGGCATCGAGCCGATATAAGTACGCCTGTGGCCACGGATTTCCGCTTCGTCACGCACCCCACCCAGGGCCATGCGGACGTATTTTCGGTTGGTGGCCTTGGCAATGGACTGGCCGAGCGATGTCTTGCCAACCCCCGGGGGGCCCACCAGGCACAGGATCGGGCCCTTCATCTTCTTGACCCGTTGTTGTACCGCCAGATACTCGAGGATGCGATCTTTGACCTTCTCCAGTCCATAATGGTCTGCATCCAGAATTTCCTGGGCTGCCAACAGGTCCCCGCTTACCTTGGTGCGTTTCTTCCAGGGCAGACTGACCATCCAGTCGATATAATTGCGCACCACCGTGGCCTCGGCCGACATGGGTGACATCATCTTCAGTTTGTTCAGTTCTGCTTCGGCCTTGGTTCTGGCTTCCTTGGACATGCCTGCCTTGGCGATTTTCTGTGCCAGTTCCTCGATCTCATTTGGCGTATCGTCGAGTTCACCCAGTTCCTTCTGGATCGCCTTCATTTGTTCGTTGAGGTAGTACTCGCGCTGGTTCTTTTCCATTTGTTGTTTGACACGGCCACGAATACGTTTTTCCATTTCCAGTATGTCGACCTCGCCTTCCATGAGCATGATGAGCTTTTCCAGACGTTCGGCGACATCGGCCATTTCCAGGATCGCCTGTTTCTCTTCAAGCTTGAGTGTCATGTGAGCGGCAATCGTATCTGCAAGGCGCCCCGGCTCGTCGATGCCGCTCAGGGAGTTCAGGACCTCGGGAGGGATACGTTTATTCAGTTTGACGTATTGGTCGAATGTGGCTATGGCCGTTCGCATCAACACGTCCAGCTCCTGATCGCTGCAACCGCAATGGTCGAATAGCGGAGTAGCGTGAGCGACGAAACTTCCTTCGTTTTCGTCGAGATCTTCAACCCGGCTTCGTTGATTGCCCTCGACCAGAACCTTGACGGTGCCATCCGGCAATTTCAGCAGTTGCAGGATGGTGGCAAGCGTACCGATGGTATAGATGTCGCCAAAACCAGGATCGTCCTGTTCGGCGTCTTTCTGTGCCACCAGAAAAATCTGCTTGTTGGTGCGCATGGCAGCATCCAATGCTTCTATGGATTTCTGCCGCCCCACGAACAACGGGATCACCATGTGGGGATAGACCACGACATCTCGAAGTGGCAGTACGGGTATGTAGCTGTTTGTGGCCATAGGATACCGATTATGGTTGTGAATAGAGAGGTATTAAGACTGGATGCCTTAAATATGGGTAATTCCGGGCGGGATTACAAGTGTTGGAACATCATTGTGGCAGAGAGGTTCCGTATCCACGGCATGCAATAGGTTTGCGGATCCGGGGGTTACTGGCAGCGCTGCGCCCGGGGGTATGGGGCCCACGGGCGAATCCCGCTATGCTGCTATTCCGAAGAGGCTCGTTGCTTTTCGCTGTTTTCGTAAATCAGATAGGGCTTGGAATTTCCGATGATGACGCTTTCGTCGATGACGACTTTGGTGATGTTCTCGCTGGAGGGAAGTTCATACATGATATCCAGCAGGACATGCTCCAGAATAGTGCGCAGCCCCCTCGCACCTGTTTTGCGTTCCATGGCTTTTCTGGCAATCGCCCTTAGGGCGTCTTCCCGGATCTCAAGTTCGCAATCTTCCATCTCGAACAGGCGCTTGTATTGTTTCACCAGGGCATTTTTTGGCTCTGTAAGAATCTGTACCAGCGCGTCTTCATCCAATTCCTTGAGGGTGGCGATGACCGGAAGCCTCCCGACGAATTCCGGTATCAGACCATAGCGAATCAGATCTTCAGCCTCGACCTTGGCCAAGGTGTCTCCCACGTTCACGGAATCCTCCTTGGTTTTCACCTCGGCGGAAAAACCGATTCCCCCCTTCTCGGATCGCTGACGGATGATTTTTTCCAGGCCGGAAAAGGCGCCACCACAGATGAACAGGATGTTTCCCGTATCGACCTGAAGGAACTCCTGTTGAGGATGTTTGCGTCCCCCCTGAGGAGGGACCGATGCGATCGTACCCTCGATGAGTTTCAGCAGGGCCTGTTGCACTCCTTCTCCTGACACGTCTCTGGTAATGGAAGGATTGTCGGCCTTGCGGGAGATCTTGTCGATCTCGTCGATATAGACGATACCCGATTCGGCTTTTTCGACGTCGTAATCGCATTTCTGCAACAATTTCTGGATGATGTTTTCGACGTCCTCGCCCACATAACCCGCTTCCGTGAGGGTGGTGGCGTCCGCGATGGTAAAGGGGACGTCCAGCAACCTGGCCAGAGTTTCGGCGAGAAGGGTTTTACCCGAACCTGTAGGTCCTATAAGCAGGATATTGCTTTTGGCCAGCTCGACTTCATTTTTCTTGGTCTGGGAGCGGAGGCGTTTGTAGTGGTTGTAGACCGCAACGGAGAGAACCTTTTTTGCCTCTTCCTGGCCGATCACATATTCGTCCAGAACATTCTTGATTTCCTTGGGTTTGGGAAGACGGTCCTCGCCGTTGCCTAGGGTATCCTGAAGTTCCTCGCGGATGATATCGTTGCAGAGATCAACGCATTCATCGCAGATGAACACCGATGGCCCTGCGATTAGCTTCCTTACCTCATGCTGGCTCTTGCCGCAAAAGGAACAATACAGCAGTTTCCCCTCTCTGTCCTTACTGCGTTTGCCGTCGCTCATTAAAATACCTCTAAATGGAGTACAGACTGAATTTCGGACACCACGCGCCTAAACGGGAACGGATGTTATCAGCATAAACCGTAATGGCAAATTTGCCAAACTCAGGTGCCTGGTCGCCTGATTATTGATATCACGTCGTGCCGGTAAAGCCAAAAAACGAGCAGCCGGGGGAGGGTGAAACGGTTTATTCGTCCAGGAGCTTGGCCCTTTCACTCAACACCTTGTCGATCAAACCATATTCAAGTGCTTCGCTGCTGCTCATGAAATTATCCCGGTCGGTGTCCTGTTGGATTCTCTCCAGGGTCTGTCC
>JALVSV010000326.1 GCA_027024125.1 Methylothermaceae bacterium
CTTGTTGCGCCGCGATGACCGGTAATGCAGATTACGAGCGACCACTTCCTTGCCAGTCCCGGACTCTCCCAGAATCAATACCGTCACCTCGGTATCGGCCACCTGCTCTATCAGTCTGCGAGTGTTTTGGATGGCCTGGCTTTCACCCGTCAGGCTACGAAAAAGTTCCAGGGAACGACGACCTTTGGGTTTTCCGCGCTCCCGCAGCAACCGCTGTAGCAGCTCGGTCAGAACCGGATAGGTGGTCGGCCAGTCCAGGGAGGCTGAGATTTCTTCTTCCACCGCCGTGGGAAGTTGACCTTTTTTATCCCGGCGGCGCAGCAGGAGAATAGGAATGGAGGCTTCGAATTGCCGCAACTGACGGAGCGTCAGAGCCAGGCCTTTGGCCTCTTCCAGCACCACGGCAGTGCCGAACCCCGTTTCCTGCTGCAGCATTTGCTCAAGATCGTCCGGGGCAACAACCACCACCGGATATTCGCTATATTCGAGAATGGCCCGGATCTTTCCACAGTCCTCTCTATCCGAAGCCACCAGCAGAAGCGACTGCAATTCCATGAACGCGGCACCCCAATTTATAATACGTTGAAAGTAAACCACCCCCCCACAGGGATGTCAAAAATTCGTCGTAGTACCCCTTCTCCAGGGACCTGCCATGGAATCATCCATTCACTGAGAGCGGCAAGCGATTATAATTCCAGTCCAGACTCATGAGCTCTCAACTTGTTCAATCACCTCATCAAGAAACTTGACATCGCCCACGGCAAAGCTTAAAAGCCTAATCTTCAAACCATTATAAGGAGCACCCGCCCCTTTGAACGATATTCCACTCAGCCTGTTGTTCGGCGCTTTGGGCGTCCTGATCCTGCTGTCTGCATTTTTTTCCGGTTCTGAAACTGCATTGATGGCTCTCAACCGCTACCGGCTTCAACATCTGGTCAAAAAGAAACACGCCAGCGCCCTGCTTGCCCAGAAACTTTTGGAACGCCCGGACAGACTCATCGGCCTGATCCTCCTCGGCAACAATTTCGTCAACATCCTGGCATCCTCCCTTGCTACCGTCATTGCCCTCCGTCTCTATGGCGAAACGGGCATCGCCATTGCCGCAGGTGCCCTGACCCTGGTCATCCTCATTTTCGCCGAAGTGGCTCCCAAGACCCTGGCCGCCACCCATCCGGAAGGCGTGGCCTTCTTTGCGGTTTGGTTGTTGTTGCCTCTGTTGAAACTGCTCTACCCACTGGTGTGGCTGGTCAACCTGTTCGCCAATATCGTCCTGCGTCTGCTGGGGGTCCGCCTGAAGCACGTCCCGGGGACATTGCTGTCGGCCGAGGAACTGAGAACCGTGGTGGCGGAGGCAGGTGCCAGGCTGCCCGAGCGCTATCACAGCATGTTACTGACCATCCTGGATCTCGAGAGCGCCACAGTCGAGGACGTGATGGTTCCCAGGCAGGATATCTGTGGTCTCGACCTGGATGACCCTATCGACCAAATCATAGAACAAATCAAAAACAGCAAACACACCCGCCTCCCGGTATTCAAGAAAAGCATAGACAATGTCATCGGAATCCTCCATATCCGTAAGTTGCTCCCAAGGATTTCAGCCGATTCCTTCACCAAGGAGAACCTGCGCCAGTATTTGGACGAGATCTTCTTCGTTCCCGAGAACACCCCCCTGCATCAATTGCTGGTGGATTTCAAACGGAAGAACAAACATTTCGCCCTGGTGGTGGACGAATATGGCGACGTTCTGGGTATGGTCACCCTGACCGACATTATCCAGGAACTGGTGGGTGAACTGACCGAAGGCCCCTCCCTGGTACAAAAACAGGAGGATGGCAGTTACATCGTCGATGCCAGCATTTCCATCCGTGACCTCAACCGCATCACCCACTGGGATCTGCCCACCGATGGACCCAAGACGCTCAATGGTCTGATCATGGAACACCTGGAAACCATCCCAAGCACAGGTACCGGATTGAAACTCAACGGCTTTCAGGTTGAGATCATCGGAATGGAAGGCAACATGGTCGGCAAGGTCAGGATCTATCCTGAAAAATAGGACAAGCCGGTCCCGAATGAGAACTCTTGGAACCTGTCCACTACCGGCACGGCATGTTGACGTGATTGTTCGCCGACTAGTCTATAATTATATCCAATTCAGAATCAAGGTAAGTTGGAGCTGCTGGCCCTATGGCAAAACTGACTCTGCGTTTCCGGGATGAGATCAAACAGGTTCATGAATTTGATTCCGGAATCATCACCATCGGACGTGATCACGACAACACCATCTGTATCGACAGTCTTGCCATCGCCCCAAAACACGTCATCATTGATTTCGATCATCCAGACGGCCCCAGGCTGATCAAGGAGGACGACAAATTCCCGGTCTGGATCAACGGCAAAGAAATCGAGCGCCACCAGCTTGAAGACAAAGATGAGATCTCACTGGGCAAACACACCATCGTCTTCCATGCCCGGCAGACGCCCGCCGACGAACCCAGGTCCTCCCCTGACTTTCTGGATCCACTCCCCAAGGCGGGACTGCAGGTCCTCAATGGCAAGAACATCGGGCGCCTGATCCCTATCAAGCGCTCCCTGATCCGCCTTGGCAACCCCGGGGGCAGCATCGCGGTGATCAGCCTGCGCAAGGACGGTTTCTATCTGTCCAGTCTCGATGGCGGTGAACAAATCTCCATCAACGGCTCACCGCTTGGGGAAAGAACCGTTCCGCTGAGCAATGGCGACCAGCTGGAAATCGAAAAGAAAAAGTTCCTGTTCTACACCTGAGGGATGTTTCCTTATCCGCGACCTGTTTCCAATAACCTGAGCAGGTACTGCTTTTCCTGCGCTACCGCCTGAATCCTCGCCCTCCTGAGTTCCACCCCCAGCCGCTTCCCCTTGAATCCCCTGGCAATCAGAGGAGCCACCTGAACCGACAGGGCCGCCTTACGCAGGGATTGCCACCATTCGAACTGGGGATAAGGTTTTTCCTCCCATCCTTTACGCCCACGGAAATCGGCCATGCACGCCAGGAGAAAAGGCTCCAAAGGGCGCTGTTCATGCAGCACATCCAAGGCATACAACACATCGACGATGGTGGCGGGTCTAAGCTCCAGGACCCGATGACACCGTCCATGATAGAGCATGACCTTTTCGCCCAAACGATGATAAATTCTGGGCGCCTTGAGGCGCAGGCACAAGTCGCCCAAGGGTTTCAATCCCAAGGATTCATGCCCCCGGTGACTGGGCCACTGCCCGGGTGGTGTCAGAGCCTTTCCCAGGTCGTGGGTCAAGGCCGCGAACCGTACCACGGTATCATCCGTCAACTCGGCGGCCTGATTCAGCACCATCAATGTATGGACGCCGGTATCGATCTCAGGATGCCATCTCCTGGGTTGGGGAACCCCAAACAACCCCTCGATTTCGGGGAATAAACGGGCATTGGCCCCACAGGCACGCAACACCCGGAAAAATTCGGACGGCCTCCTTTCCCCCAGCGCCTTGACCAATTCCTGCCAAACCCGCTCCGGGGTCAATGCATCGACCTCACCGGCATCGACCATCTGCCGCATCAGCTCCATGGTCTCGTCCGCCACCTGGAACCCCAGATGGGCATAACGGGCGGCAAATCGCGCCACCCTGAGGATTCGCAACGGATCTTCAGCAAATGCAGGCGAAACATGACGCAGCAGCCTTCTTTCCAGGTCCGCGCGGCCACCATAGGGGTCGATCAACCGACCCTCCTCATCCACGGCCATGGCGTTGATGGTCAGATCGCGTCTTCTGAGATCTTCTTCCAGCGTCACATCTGGAGATGCATGGACCACGAAACCACGATGTCCGGGTGCCACCTTGCGTTCCGTGCGGGCCAAGGCGTACTCTTCATGGGTCTGGGGATGCAGAAAAACCGGGAAATCCTTGCCAACTCGCTTGAAGCCCCTTCTTTCCATCGCCTCTGGTGTTTCCCCCACCACCACCCAATCACGTTCCTCGACTGGCAGACCCAAAAGTTGGTCGCGTACTGCACCGCCCACTAGATAGACTTTCACACTGATCTTCTTTGCCTGTTTTCCCCGTTGGGTGTTATTTTAACCTGTCGTCCAATCCCTCACAGACAACATGCAGCCCATCTATACCGCCAAGGACATATTGGAGGCCCATATTCTCAAGGGATACCTGGAGCAACGGGGCATCGAGGTCCACGTAAGCGGTTTCTATCTCCAGGGAGGCATCGGGGAACTGCCGGTGAGCAATACCGTACAACTTTGGGTGGCAGAAGGAGATGCAGCTGCCGCTCGCGCCGCCCTGG
>JALVSV010000327.1 GCA_027024125.1 Methylothermaceae bacterium
CGCTCATAACTCAACCTCGGCAGGTGCCAATATGTCGGCCCGATGCCCTTCAGACAATTGTGGCAGCTTCACTTCAGTGGCGCGCCATCCCCGATGTACCAGGACGCCCTGGAACGGTGGTTCGCCGACGATGTTACCGGTCAGTCGCACTTCAGCAGGATCGAAACCCTTGGGAAGCGTGATCCGGGAACCTTCCGGTTCGTCTCGTACCGGTTCGATTTCGAAATGTTGGTGCAACACCTTGCGACATCCTTCGTGGACGATTCTGGCGGCCGCCCCAATGTCGGCATCTGAATATGCTGCGATATCCTCTTCGAGGAAATCGATCAGGCGGGCTTCGCTTTGCAACAGCCCCAGTAGCTGCAATGCGGCATCCGGAGTGGGCTCGCGCAGGATGATGGGTTTTGGTGGCGGTGCCGCAGGAGCGGGTTTTTTTTTCTCCGCCACAGGTTCGACAACTTTGGGTTTTTCTGCCAGCACTCCTTTCTCTGCTGTCACCAAGGGCTCAGAAGGGGGTGCAGTACCACGACGCAGGAGTGCTATGACCGCAAAGGTGAGTACCAGGACCAAAAGAAACAACAATACAAACACGGATATTGCCAGCACCAGATGCAGCGCATCCAATGTTTGTGGCAAGCGGGACAGATCGATATTCATGATGCCTCTTCAAAGAATAATGAAATTATTATCGTTATCATTCTGTATTCTGCGTGATTTAGTGATTGTATCATTCTGCGGCGTTAGCTGCCTTATGTTGCGCCTCCATCGAAAGAATGACTCGAAGCACATGACGGGCTGCCTGGGTACGTTTTCGCTTCATATAACGGTTGGTGATCCGGCTCGGAACACCTTCTGATGCAAATGCAGTGCGAATGGGGTCGAGCCGTTTTTCACAAAGTCGTAAAAGAGCCTGGGTTTCATAACGGGAATCCCCACCTTGGTAATGATACTGGTTCAGTTCCCGATCGATACAGCCAAAATAGTCCCGGCTTGCCGTGAGGGCGATCTCCTTGGTCTGTTCCGACAAGGTGCTCGGATGCCAGCTTTTTCCCTGGTGGGTAACGGGTGTGGATTTAGTAACCAAGTCATCCTCGGTAGTGGCACACCCCGTGAGAAAGAACAGAAACACAATCCAACTGATATGCACGTTCATCTTAGACCGTATCTCCTGTCGAAAACCTGGTATGAATGCAAGTATTCATGGCCATGAAATGTATCATGGCCGTATATTGTACCAATATCCAGGAATATGGCGTGGAATGAGGAGGGTCAGACCAGGGCTCCGTCATCTATTCTGGCCGGGGCAGGTGGTCCGCTTCGAAAGACACCGTGAATACTTCCCTGTAGGCTCCACGCCGGCCTCCCTGCCGGCGAGGCTTTCGAATCAGACCACCTGCCCCTGCAATCAATCGTTTGCATGTTTAAATGACGTGGCCCTGAGGGTCAGGCTGTTACCCGAAAAGTCCCACGCGCTGTTCGTCTCGGCCACCCAGGCCGGGTATGCCCCTGAGCCGACAGGCTATGGCTTTTCATGCCCTGGGAGGATGACCTGGCCGGTTTATGAGGGTTATACAGTGGAAAGGGTGTTGGACAAGGTGCGGGAAATCGTTTCTGGTAGCCTCGTACACCTATCCATGAGGAATCGTGCCTCGGCTGTCCGAGCCAAGGACGTCCTTAGAATTAAGCCCCTGCCTGCTGCTTCTGGATGTCATGTCCAGAAGATAAAGAAGCATTTCAAGTCATGAACCTGCCATGAAAGTCCAATTGTGGCAGAGGATTTGTCTCTCGGGCGCCGGAAGGCTAACCAGGAATACGTTGTTATCAGAACTGCTCAAGAATTTGACGAAATCTCTGTTTCTCCACTTCGGTTTTCAAGAGCCATTCGGCATTTTGAAAATCAAAGCCAGTTGATTTACCAATCAGCAAGGCGAAAGCGGCCAATGCCTCCACAGGCTCGAAGGCACAGTGGCCCGGGCGATCAATGGGGATCAAGGAGTAGTTCGTTGCCAGGCCTGGTTGCAGGGTTTTGAAGAAGTAAAATATTTCGTGCCAGAAAGGAACGCGGTGATCCCCAATGGTGTGCAAGGAAACGAGTTGACTTGTGAGATTGCCAGAGGTCTCGTAACGGTGTTTTAGTTCAACCAAGGCATCCCGGTCAGCACTGAAGCGCAAGACCCCATGATTGAGTTTGAAAGGTTCGGTGGCCCCCCAGTAGAACTTGAACCTGTTGTCGAAAGGATTGCCACCCAGGGTCTCAATGACGTCATTGACCCCTGGGACGATGTGGTTGACCAGGTCTGCAACAAGTTTCTTCTTGTACGTGTCATCGCCGTAAGCGCCTGGAACCCGTGCGACTTTGAGCAGTTCCCCCAATTTATCTGCAGGGGCAGAGAAAATGATCGTTTGGATCTCATCTTTGATGCCCTCCTGATGCTCCTTGCCTTCCCACTGGTCCAATAACGAGTCCGGCACGTGTGGATTCCCCATATCTTTTTCGAGCAGGGTGATACCTGCCTGATTCAATTCAGGTCTGAAGTAATATTCGAACAACACCAGGAAATTCAGGAAGTAGGACAACTGCTTGCGAAAATGACCGATGGGGCCACAGGCAGCGAGTGCGCCCTGAAAACGGGGATCCCCCTGCTCGAATTCAACGAGCAAGGTGGCGATAGCCGCCCCCTGGGATACACCGACAAGAAAAGCATGATCGGGTTGTCCCACCTGTTCTTCAAAAACATCATAGAGTTCACTCGCTTCCTCGACACCTTCTATGACTGATAACCCGCTTTTGCTTCGTGCCGAGACGGCAAAGGCATAACCCAGACCGTTTATCATTTCTGGGATGCTGACTGTTCCAAACTCCATCTGTCCTTTGATTTCCTCGATTTTTCCCCCTTCGCGAAGGGCATTGACTGTTCCATGAGAGAGTACCACCAGGTCGCCGTTCCAGCCCTTTGCGGGCACGCAGAAGACCCACTCTGCTTCATTGGAAAACTCCCCACTGTAAGCATCGACAGTGACAGGCCCCATCATCCCGGGAACCTGTATTATCTTTGGGCAGATGTCAGCAGGTTCGAATGCCAAGGCGGCCAGTGACCACCAGAGCAGTAGCATCCCAATAAAACCGGCACGGGAGTAAATCGAAGATAGGTAGCCTGGTTTTGTCATGATGCCCTCCCAGCGATTTGCCATTCTTCAGAGAAAACAAGCTGAATTATATTGCTGCCAGGATTTCAAAATAAAGGAATCAGGCATCTGATTTTATTTATCTCAAAGATTCGATGACCTGTTCGGGTATCAATCATGACACAGGGAACTCTCAGAAAGAAAATCTACCCAAATGGGTTCAGCATTCACAAATCCTATGGCAGGATTGTTATGACAAACATCAATATCCCGGCCAATGTCCATGATCTTCCTGAACTTCGAAATACGGAACACGTGTATGCGGGTCGTGAGGAAGCCGGCGTGGTATTGGCGGATATGCTGGCTGATCTGGCAAAAGAATCACCCATCGTGCTCGCCATCCCCGCTGGCGGGGTACCTGTGGCTGCTGTGGTGGCGCAGCGCCTGAAAGCACCGCTTTCTTTATTGATCACCAGCAAAGCCACTCCCTCATGGAACACTGAGGTAGGCTTCGCGGCAGTGGCCTTCGATGGTTCCGAAATGATCAATCAGGAGTCTGTGAAGCGGTTAGGACTGACCCCTGAAGAAGTCAGGGAAGGGCTGCGCCAGGCTCATGAGAAAGTCAGCAATCGCTGGCTGCGGTTTCTGGGTGAGCGGGGATTGCCAGAGGTTCGAGGCAGAACGGTCATCCTGGTGGATGACGGTCTGGCTTCCGGTTTTACCATGATGGTCGCCATCAAAGCGCTGGAATCGAAAGGGGCAGATACCATCATCGTTGCGGTACCCACGGCTCACTTGCAATCCGTACTCAAAATCGCTCCCCTGGTAGAGCAACTGTATTGTCCGAATATTCGAGGTGGGTGGATCTATGCAGTAGCCGATGCCTACCAACACTGGCATGACGTGAGCGAGGATGAGGTTGAAGAGATTCTGGGTTCGAGATGCAGCAGCTGATCTGATCTAGACAAGAAATACAATGGGACCCACGGATCGTCCGGGACAGGGACACACGTTGGAAATCCAGTTAGAATGAAATCCTACATTCTTAACGGGAATATGTCATGTCCACCATCCCCCTGGACCCCGAGGTTTCCATCTGGGAAAGATTTTTCACTGTCTATCCGCTTGTCCTGGTCGGGAGTCAAGAGCCCGATGGTAGTTTTGATCTGGCGCCCAAACATTTGGCCATTCCAGCCAGCTGGCAGAATCACTTCGTCTTCGTCTGCGCACCTCACCATGGTACCTATCGCAACATTCGTCGCAAGCCGGAATTTACCGTGAGTTATCCCCGCCCTGATCAAATCGTCGAGATCAGTCTGGCTGCCGATCCGCGTGCTGAGGATGCCACGAAGCCGGCACTCAAGGCGCTGCCTACCTTTCCGGCGCAAATGATAGAGGGTGTGTTGGTTGAGGGCGGCTATCTGTTTCTGGAATGTCGCCTGCTTCGAATTGTCGATGGTTTGGGAGACAACAGTCTCATCATTGGTGATATCGTTGCTGCACGGATAGATGAGGAATATCTGCGCGCTTCTGACCTCGATGATCAGGAATTGATCCACCAGGCCCCTCTTTTAGCGTATTTGCATCCAGGACGTTATGCTTTGATCGATCAGAGCTATGGATTTCCTTTTCCCAAGGGATTCAAGCGCTGATGGAAGAAAATATCGCTCGAAAGCTTTTGCATTGGCTGGAGTCCAGGCGTGAGGAGATGGTCGATTGTATCGGACGACTCGCTCGTATCGAAACCCCCTCCACGGTGCCGGAAACTCATCACCCCATTTTGACTCTGTTGGCCGAGTCCTTTGTCGGAGTAGGTTTCCGCGCCCGCCTGATTCCCGGTCGAGACAGTGGAGGGCATTTGCTTGCCTACCCAGCCGACCGTCAGCGCCAATGTCCCATTCAATTGTTGCTGGGCCATTGTGATACGGTATGGCCTCTAGGGACTTTGGATACCATGCCATTACAGCGCAAAGACGGCAAATTGTATGGCCCCGGGGTATACGATATGAAGGCCGGTTTGGTGCAGATGCTTTTTGCGCTGCGTGCCTTGAAGGCATTTGATTTGTCTCCCCCGGTCACTCCGGTGGTGTTTATCAATTCAGATGAAGAGATTGGCAGTCCGGAGTCCAGGTGCTACATTACGCGTCTGGCAAGGTTGTCGAACAGGGTTCTGGTATTGGAACCTTCACTGGGACCCACAGGACGTCTCAAGACGGCAAGAAAGGGAGTCGGGCGTTTTACCATCACAATCCATGGAAAGGCTGCCCACGCAGGCCTCAATCCGGAAGAAGGGGTGAGTGCAATTCTTGAGCTTTCCCACTTGATCCAGGCCCTTTATGCCCTAAACGATCCTGAACGTGGTATTTCCATCAACGTGGGTACCATCGACGGTGGGCTGCGGGCAAACGTGGTGGCTCCTACCAGCACGGCTGTGATTGATGTACGGGTTTTGACCCAACGGGATGCCGAAGCCATTGAAAAAGCGATCTACGCATTGAAACCTGCCAGCCCCGGTATCCATTTGGAAATCCAGGGGCGGATTGGTCGTCCACCCATGGAACGAACCCACGCAAACAGGATTCTTTGGGATTTGGCCAGGGAGGGTGCCCGGGAATTGGGGTTTGAGTTGGAGGAAGGGACTGCCGGGGGAGGCTCCGATGGTAATACCACCAGCCTCTATACAGCCACCCTAGATGGGCTCGGAGCGGTTGGCGATGGTGCCCATGCCGCTCACGAGCATATCGAACTGGCTCCGCTGCCGCAACGCACGGCATTGTTGGCTCGACTGATGACCTTTCCACCTTTGCCCCCAAGGTACCTGCCATGAATGAACATTTCCTTCTGAGCACGGTAACCCGGATAGCCTCCTTGGAGGGTAAGCAACTGGAAATAGCACATCTCCCCCGTGATCGTTGGCAGCGAGGGGATTATGTCGTAGGGGAAGTGCTGGAAATGCCTGGATTAAAAACCGTAGAACTGACCAATGGCAGAATGGCAGAAGTGGCTGAAAGTGATCGGGTGATCGGTGCTTTGGGCAAACGTATGGCGACCCTGGAGGCAGTGGGTGATTGGCAGGACATTGGAGAAGATGGACGTTTCCAGTTGTTGACTCCAGGTGGATTGATGGGGCGACTGACCTCTTGCTCACCTTTCCTGCCAAATCCCATATCGTTGGCCTATCGTGGTCATGTGTGGCGTGGCAACAAGCCCTTACGAATGGATCACTGCATACGATCTCCAGCCTGTGATGGATGGAATTTTCCGGTTGTTCTGATTGTCGGCACCTCTATGTCGGCGGGGAAGACCACCGTCGGCAAAGTCATCATCCGTCAGCTAAAACGCGCTGGGTTGAAGGTGATCGGGGCCAAACTGACGGGGGCGGCTCGCTATCGCGATGTGCTTGGATTTGGTGATGCTGGGGCGGATTGGATATACGATTTCGTGGATATGGGTTTGCCTTCAACGGTCTGTCCGCCCGATCTATTCAGGAAACGCTTGAATGGACTCTTGGCGTCGATGACAAATCTGCCGGCTGATGTCTTGGTTGCCGAAGCGGGCGCGTCTCCACTGGAACCATACAATGGCACAGTGGCTGTGGAGGCGCTTGAGAAGCATGTATGTTGCACAATTTTATGTGCGTCTGATCCTTATGCAGTCATAGGCGTGGCATCCGCATTTGGGTGCCAGCCAGATATAGTTGCCGGTGGAGCCGCAAATACGACTGCCGGGATTGCTCTGGTGAAAAAACTCTGTGGAATAGAAGCACTGAATCTGCTGGAAAGCAGGTCACTAGTTAGGTTGAATCGGATATTATCATCCTGTCTGAATATAGATATTAGCCACTAGAAATCCAAGATAGGCTCATATTAAAGGCATGCAACTAATAGACGATATTTTCTGGTGATACAGAAGGTATCGATTTCTCCGGTTTGCCGATATAGTATCCTTGGGCGTAATGTACGCCGAATTCATGTAGAATATCCAGTATCTCACGGTTTTCCACGAACTCAGCGATCGTTTTCTTGCCGAGACCTTGCGCAATTTCAGCTAAGGCGCGTACAAGAACTTGATCTTCCTTGCTTGAGTTCAAAGATTTGATAAATGATCCATCTATCTTGACATAATCAACAGGTAGATGCATTAGGTAATAGAATGAAGAAAAGCCAACTCCAAAATCATCAATTGCAAAACTGCAACCTAGGGATTTAATTTCATTCATCAATCGTTGGGCAGAAGAGAAATTCGATACCGCAGTGGTTTCGGTGATCTCGAAAATGATTTGTTCTGGGTTTATGTCAGGCTGGCTCAATAAATCATGAAGACTGCGCTGAAGCTCCAAATCGTTCAAAGCCTGTCCTGAAAGGTTGATGCTCAAGGTGATATTCATGCCAAGTTTGTTGAAGGATTTGTGCTGATCCAGTGCTTTTTTGACCACCATTCTGTCAATAAGATTGATCATGCCAAGTTGCTCAGCTATTGGTATGAATTGTCCTGGTACGATAAAGTTACCTTCCGAATCTGTCATTCGGAGCAAGCATTCATAGTGGGATATGGATTGATTCCTGATATCTAGAATAGGTTGATAGTATAAAAAGAATCTATCCTCAATAAAGGCACGTTCGATCTGATCCTTCCAGTAGACTTGGGTTTTTATTTTATTTTGGAACTCTGTCCCAGGGGAATAGAACTGTATTCGTCCTCGTCCAGCTTCCTTGGCCTGATACATGGCGAGATCTGCATTGGCTAACAGGTCCTGCAGATTCTGGCCGTGTTGAGGGAACATGGCTATGCCTATGCTGACGGTGATCTTGAAAAGCTGTCCTTCCACCTTGAAATCTATCGACTGTAGAGAGGCAAAGATCTTTTCTGCAAGCTGTGTTGTCTGTTCTCGCTCGATATTGGGAATGGCTAGTGCAAATTCGTCACCACCCAGGCGAGCGAGAATATCTGTTTGTCTGGTGATGTGTCTGAGTTTATCAGCAATCAATTGTAATAGAGAGTCTCCTACCTTGTGGCCGCATGTATCGTTGACATATTTGAACTGGTCCAGATCAAAATATAACAATGCCCCGCTAGAGCCACTGGTGAATGTCTGGCGGAGTATCCTCTCGAATTCCTGTTGGAAACGCCTCCGATTATATAAATGAGTTAAAGGGTCATGGTCGGCTAACCATATCAGCCTTTCCTCAGCAATCTTTCTATCCGTAATATCCAGGCCAATGGAAAGGATAGCAGGGGACTTTGGATGGGTTCCTTCAAGTCTTGTGTGGTGCCATGCTATATGCCTGGAATGAGGTTCTATATTATCCAGTATCGTGTCGAACTGTGCTTTGTGGCTTTTTCCAAGTCGTAAGAAGGTTAATTGTTTTTTTGCTTCAATATCATTATTGCAATCCGATAAAAACATGTTGTCATAATTAAACTTTGCCGTTAAAAATATTGCATTTGAGATGGGCAGAAACTTTTTCCCAAAACGATTTATTGTAATTATGTTCCCTGATTTGTCCTGGGTCAGGATTATTAGCGGGGCTGTATCTAAAAGTTCTTGTATAAAATTTCTCTCTTTCTCGAGCATTTCACGTTGTTGAAGTAAAATTTTGGTGCGAGAATTTACTTCATTCTGTAACGATTCTAATTTTTTCGTCACGTATAGGATTGTCTGCTCGAGTGTGCCTATTTCATCGCGCACAGTTCTATATCTGGTCTTCCTGGATAGTTGATTTCTTACGAATTTATATTTTCCTTCGGCTAAGAAAGGCAGGACTTTTGCTATCTTTGTCAGTCTTTCCATTGGAATTCTCAGTAATATCAAAAGAAGAAACATTCCAATGCACAGGCTGATCGCTCCGCTGGTAAGGTAGTTTATAAGGTTGTCGTGTTTGTTTCTTAAGGTGTCTGTTATGTCGTCTATTATTATGAATTTTGGTTCATCGTTTCCCAGGTCTGCCATTCTGATGATTCTTAACTCGTATTTCCTTTCATCTTCGGAAACTATGATTTCACTGTGATTGTCTTCCGGGATTCCAGTTCTGGACTTTTCTATTATCTTGGTGCTTAGGGTTGGATTGCTAATCCCTGCCAGTCGATAACCAGCAATAAAACCAGTCTCTTTACCTGAATTATCCTGGTCTACCAAGATCCCGATTTGGGCGTGAGTGATCTTATTAAAATCAATAATCAGGTCTGCCAGATTTTTTCCAATGACAAGGATTCTGTTCTCCAGGTTTGGCCCCATTACTGGTATTCCTACATATTGTATGCATGTTGGATTGCATGCAATGAATGTAGATGGTTCTTCAGTGTTGGATATGATATGTATCCTGTCTTTATCTATCCTGCTATACGCCCCCCATGTCTTTATAATCCTTAAATCTCCTGAATAATATTGTATATTGTCCAATCCCCATGTAAGCTGAAATGTGCCCCAGAAGTTATCTAGTGTTGCTATCACTCTGTCTATTTCAATTTCATTTAATCCTTCTGAAAACAACGGAATAGTTTCACCGATCTGTTGCAGCAGTCTTGATGATTGTGTCAATAACAGACTTATCGTCTTCTCATGTCTACTCTGGGCATCTTTTCTTTGTTCCAGAAACTGTTCTTGTAGTGTATCTACTGCTAGCCAAGTCAATACGATATGTATCAATAAAAAAACGCTCCCAAATATAGTAGCAACCTTCCATTTCAAGCTGATATGGGGTGGAGACTTCTTAATGGAGCGTTTTTTATGCATGATGGTAAATGAAAAATCTTCCTGGTTATCCTTATGTCTGAAACTGTACCCCATCTTAAGGAACGGTGTATTTCTTGTTTTATCCCTGCTGCATTTCCTGTGACATCAATGGGTTGCCGTTCTGCTGTTGAAAAGAGGCAGGTCCGTCATCAAGTCTATAGAGTACAATTCCCTTCATTATAGGATATCGAGCATAATCTTAAAGAATAACCTTATACGTGAATAATTTCGGTATGTCTGTCTATCAATCATCTCTTTTTGAGGTCCAAGCGGTTGACGCTTCGGCACGTAGAGGACGCCTTAGCCTGATACATGGTGACATTGAAACGCCTGCCTTTATGCCTGTTGGTACCTATGCCACTGTCAAGGCGCTATCACCAGACGAAGTAAGGGCCACGGGTGCTGAAATCATTCTGGGTAACACCTTTCATCTGATGCTGCGACCTGGTGCTGAAATCATTGAGCAGCATGGGGGCCTGCATCGGTTCATGGGCTGGGCTGGCCCCATTCTCACAGACTCTGGTGGCTACCAGGTCTTCAGTTTGTCCTCCCTACGTAAAATCACTGAAGAAGGTGTTCATTTTTGCTCTCCGGTCAATGGCGATCGAATCTTCATGGGGCCTGAAGAATCCATGACCATCCAGCGTCAGTTGGGTTCGGACATCGTCATGGTTTTCGACGAGTGTACCCCTTATCCTGCTGACCAGGAGACCGCACGTTCCTCTATGGAGTTGTCACTACGATGGGCCAGGCGTTCTAAAATTGCTCATGGTGACAATCCCTCGGTTCTGTTTGGCATCGTACAAGGGGGCATGTATGAAAGTCTGCGATTGATGTCGTTGGAAGCATTGATAGACATTCAATTTGATGGCTATGCCATTGGTGGTCTTTCGGTGGGAGAGCCTAAAAGCGATCGCTACAGGATCCTGGATTTCCTGTTACCCAGGATGCCTGACGACAAACCTCGCTATTTGATGGGTGTGGGTACACCTGAAGACATTGTAGAAGCTGTCAGACGAGGTGTCGATATGTTTGATTGCGTGCTCCCAACCCGCAATGCCAGAAATGGCCATTTGTACACTCGATTTGGGGTGGTTAAGATACGTAACAGCCGTTACCGTAAGGATGTCGATCCAATTGATGATCTATGCGGTTGTTATACTTGTAAAAACTTCTCCCGAGCCTATCTTCATCATCTTGATCGGTGCAAGGAGATGTTGGGTGCGCGTCTCAACAGTATTCATAACCTTTATTATTATCAGGAACTCATGGCAGAGCTGCGCATTGCCATCAGCCGACATCGGCTGACGGATTTTATCGCTCAGTTCTATCATGAACGGGGCATTGCCGGACCATTTGTGGCATAATTGGAATTTTATTTGTGTTATGTGTTACTTGATCGTCCCTCCGGCGTCCTGGTCAATATTTTGGGTTATGGCAATAGGACGTCGCAGCAAAAACATAGGAACTGGGGGCCGGTCCACGCGGTTTGCTTTTTTCCGGGTGCGACGAGCAGTCCAGCCGTGCTTTCAATACAGGTGGGGGTCAGATCAGGATCTATAGCACATGGTGAAGTAAGCCCGATTACATGTATGTGCCGGGGTGTTATAAAAAATATTTGGGGATTGACCATGGGATTCTTTATTTCTGATGCATTGGCCGAGGCTGCTCCTCAGGCGCAACAACCCGGCTGGGCCGGATTGGTTCTGCCATTGGCGATTTTTGCCTTTTTCTATTTTCTCTTTATTTGGCCTCAGCAACGTCGTACCAAGGAACATAAAAAGCTGATCGCTTCAATTGGAAAGGGCGCTGAAATTGTCACCAACGGCGGTCTTCTGGGGCGAGTGGTGGATCTGGATGAAAATTTCGTGCTGGTGGAAGTCGCCGATGGCGTGCATATTCAGATCCAGCGCAACGCGATTGCCAGTGTTCTTCCAAAGGGTACCTTCAAAGCGGTTAAGAAGAAGATCGCCAAGGTGGATAAATCATAATGATTGGTTGGAGTGAATCGAGGTAAGGGACTGATATGCAAAACCGCTTTCCGCTATGGAAGAACCTGCTGATCATCGTGGTATTAATGGTAGGGATCGTGTACGCCTTGCCCAATTTGTTTGGTGAAGATCCGGCTGTACAGGTCTCTCCTCTTCGAGGTGCCAAAGGCGGGGAGAACCTTGTGCAATTGGGCAAGAAGATTCTGCAAAACGCTCACCTGACACCTGTTGGTGTTGAATTGATTGAAGGTAAGCCACTGTTTCGATTCGGGTCGACCGATGTACAGTTGCAGGCTGCAGATGTGCTTCGAGACGCTTTGGGAGAAGAGTATGTCGTTGCCCTCAATCTGGCACCTGCCACACCCAAATGGTTACAGGCAATAGGGGCCCAACCCATGTACTTGGGCTTGGATCTTCGTGGTGGTGTGCACTTTCTGCTCCAAGTGGATATGGACGCCGCGATTGAGCAGGCAATGGAACGCTACCAGAGCGATGTGCGTACGGTGTTACGAGAGGCGAAGGTTCGTTATCTTGCGGTCAGTCGCGAAGGTGATTCCATCACGGTCAAAATCAAATCTCCGGGAGATCTGGAAAGAGCCCAGTCGGTTCTGGGAAAAGAACTTCGTCGCTTACAGGTCATTGTGGATGAAGATAACCTGACCGCTGCAATC
>JALVSV010000328.1:0-4391 GCA_027024125.1 Methylothermaceae bacterium
TGTTCGGCGGCAATGGCCTGGCCGCCGCGGGTAAACCGTGCCCAGAGTTCCAGATTCTTGCCATTCACCTGGATATGCGCCTTGTGACGCAGCTTGTCCTGGAAACTGCCATTGCCGTTGGGAAGCCTGAAAGGCAACGGTTTTCCGGCCTCGACAGGCGTACCATCCTTGGCCGTGAAAGCATGATCGATCTTCAACGGCGAATCGTCCTCATCGGCGCCGGCATATTTGTCGATGCCGTAGTAGGCGAACAACCCCAGACCATTCTGGAATTGGTGGGTATACCGGAGTTCCCCGCTGGCGAAAACCTCCCCGGCACCGAGCCGCACATCCATTTGCAGCCCTGGATCACCGTGCCCGTCCCCGGTCTGAATGGCGATGACGCCGGCAATGGCACCGGGGCCATAGATGACCGATCCCGGTCCACTGACCACGGTGATTTTCTCGATGTCCCCCAGCATACTCAGGGGCCGTTCGGTAATGGCGCCGCCATCGGCGGCAAGCACGTTCATGGAGCGACCGTTGACAGTGATCAACAGTTTGTTGTTGCGATCGCTGATGATCCCCCGCAACCCGGCCTGATAACCTTCCACCTTGTACATATACTGAAAGGCGGGAACGTAGATATCGAGCAGTTCGTCGAGGCTGCGGGCGCCGGAACGCTCGATGTCTTTCCGGGTGATGACCGTGACCGAAGCGGGGGCCTCGCCAAGCGGGGTTTGCGCCAGGGTGATGGTGTCCTGAAATTGAAATGTCTCGAGATCCGCCAACCCAAGAGACAGCAGAGCCTGTTCCGCCATGGCCTGTGAAGCCAGGAGGGGGAAAATCAGCAATCCGGCATAACGACGACAAACGGCCATGAATGCGAATAAAAAGTGATGTTAAGCACCGGCACAGAAATTTCCTGAGTTGTTGTCGGCCAAAGGTGTGGGAAAAAACATGCATTGGGGAAAGTAAGCATAAACCATTCCAGCCCTTGAATGAAGCAGGTGAAAGCGGTGCTCCTGGGGCTCGACATCTATTCAGACCCTGGGCGGGGGACAGGGCTCCGTCATCTATTCGGTCCCGGGGCAGGTGGTCCGCTTCGAAATCGGATCAGATCACCCGCCCCTCCAATCAATCCTTTACGTGTTTAGATGACGTGGTCCTGGAGCGAGGAACTGATAGGTCTTCCGTAGAGAGTTTCTTTCACGGTAGTATGGATCGACCCGGATGAATGGCAGGCTTGGCAAACGTCGCAACAGTCCGCCAGGCATCATGCCCCGGGCAAAGTGGAAAAGTCCGGCCTGTTCACCAACCCTGCAGCCGATATGCCTCAACCGATCAAGCCCTCATCCCCGACCGGCCACAGACAGCTCGTCTCTTGTTGGACGTACGCACTCATGCTGGCCCTGCTGCTCCATTTTGTACCGGCGACCCCTGCGTTTACCCTCCCACCGGAGCAACAGGTCTGGCCGCCGATGGAGCACCTTGATCCGGAAGGTGGGCCGCGGGGTATCGGCGTGCGCAAAAACCGCCCCATTCGGCTTGATATCTTGCAGCAAGTACCCGATGACGCTGAGCCGGCCGCCATCATGGCGCTGGATCAGCCGGACGACGCCGGCCACGGGAAGCGCCGCGATTTCCTGCGTTCACTGTCACCCGCCGACCGCCAGTGGCTGGTTGAGCACAGCCCCGTCAAGGTTGGCGTCATGGACGCCTGGCCTCCCTTCAGCTACCTGGACGATCACGGCGAACTGGCCGGTGTCAGCATTGGATACCTTCAGGCGTTAAGCGACCGGCTGGGTGACCTGTTGACCCCGGTGCCCGGCGAATGGAAACGCCTTTACGACGACGTTGCCAACAGACGCCTGGATGTGATGATGGACATCACGCCCAAGCCATCGCGCGATCCCCTGTTCAACTTCACCACCCCTTACCTGGATATTCCCCATGTCATCGTCACCCGCAAAGGGACCCCTTTCATCGCTTCGGAAGCAGAACTGACCGGCAAGACACTTGCCCTGGAACGCGGTTTTGGCAACGTCGAATATTTTCAAAGGCACTTTCCTGACATTCCCCTGACCCTCTATGCCAACACCCTGTCCGCACTGGAGGCGGTCTCGCGCGGCGACGCCGACGCCTATGCCGGGAACCGTGCGGTGGCGCTCTATCTGATCGACAGGCATTTTCTCACCAACCTGCGAATCCATGGCACGCTGAACAAACCCGGATCCATACTGGCGCTGGGAGTACGCAAGGACTGGCCAAAGTTGCGTGACATCCTGCAACAGGCCCTGGATGATATCCCGGCAACGGAACGTCAACATCTGCTCAAGCGCTGGATCCCCGGAGTCGGCGATCAGGAACCCACGATCAAGCTGACGGCGGCGCAATACGACTGGCTGGACAGGCATCCGGAGATCCCCGTCGGGATCGACGGCAACTGGCCACCGATCGACTTCCTGGACAAACAGGGCAGGCACGCCGGAATCACGGCCGACTACCTGCATCTGCTGGAAAGACGCCTCGGGATCCGTTTCAACCCGAAAAAGTTCGGCTCGTTCAAGGAGATGCTCGAACAGGTCATGGACGGCGATCCGCCGGTCGGCGCCACGGTGGCCTATAACGCGCAACGGGGCAAACGGCTTCTTTACACGGCCCCCTTCTTCGATGCCCACGAAGTCATCGTGGTACGGGAAGAAAATCAGTCCCTGCACCGGATCGAGGATCTGAAGGGGCACACGGTCGCCATGGAAGATGGTTTTATCACCACGACCAAGCTCATGAACAACTATCCCGACATCGGACGGATACTGGTCGGTGACACCCTGAGCGCCCTGCAGAAAGTGTCATGGGGGGAAGCCGACGCCTATATCGGTAACCAGGCCGTGGCGACCTGGCTGATACGAAACCACCAGCTCGACAATCTGGTCGTGACCGGTGATGCCGGATTCGGCGTCGATCCGCAGCACTTCGTGGTTTCCCGCCTGGCTCCGGACTGGAAACCTCTGGTCGGCATCATCGATGCGGCCCTTGCCACCATTTCGGAAGCCGAACGCCTGCAGATCGAGGAGCGCTGGCTCGGCAGATCTCCTGTCAGCGAGCTGCCGCCGGTAAAACTCACCCGGGAAGAGCGGCGCTGGCTGCAGGCGCACAAAAAGATACGACTGGGCATCGACCGCGCCTGGCCGCCCATGGAATTCATCGATGACAAGGGTGAGTACAGGGGCATATCGCATGATTTCATGCGGTTGATCGGACGCCAACTGGAAATCAAATGGGTGAAGCCGAAGGCAATGCCGTGGGAGGAAGTGCTCAAGGGAATCCGTGAAAAGACCCTGGATGTGATCCCGCTGATGGCGCCCAACCGGGAACGTAAAACCTACATGAATTTCACCAGGCCGTTGGTCAATGCCCAGGTGGTCATCATCAACCGGCGCGGCGAGGTGGGCGTCGATGATCTGACCGATCTCAACGGGCAGCGCGTGGCGGTGGTCAGGGGTTATTCCGTCACCTTCGATCTGCAACGCGACTACCCCGAAATCGTGCCCGACCTCTATGACAACGTCGGCGAAGCGCTGCATGCGGTTTCGGCAGGCCGCAACACGGCCTTCGTGGGTATCCTCCCGGTGGCGGGCTACCTCATCGGCAAGGAAGGGCTGAGCAACCTGCAGGTGGCTGCTGCCACCGAATACACCAAATCCTTTGCCATGGCGGTGCGCAAGGACTGGCCGGAACTCGTTGGCATACTCAACAAGGCCATAGACACCCTGGACGAGACCACGCGCAACCGGATCGTCCAGCGCTGGATCACGATCGACTTCAAGCCAAAGACCGATTACACTCTGGCCTTGCAGATGTTGGCCATACTGTTCCTGATCGTGCTGATCGGCAGTCTCTGGATAGGCCAGATCAAACGCACCAACAGGGCATTGGCGGAAAGCCGCGAACGCCTGGCCCTGGCCATGCAGGCCGGTCCGCTGGGTTATTGGGAGGTCTGGCTCGATCACCAAAACAATCTGCATTTGAAAATCAATCATACCGGCCGCGGGCAACTCGGCATGGTGATGGGGGAAGAGAAGGCTCAAGAGGACGAGATGTCGATGTACGAGATCTCGATGCAGACTTTCATGGCGGCCATCGCGGAAGAACACCGGGAACCGGTGGCACTGCAGATCGATGAATATCTGGCTGGAACCCGTCCCGATATTCAACTGGAGTACCGCACCACCCAGGGCCGGTGGCTCTATGTACGCGGCCATGCGCTGCAACAGGCCCCTGCCGGCAGGCCGCGCCAGGTCATTGGCTTCGCCCTGGACATCACCGGGCGCAAACAGGCCCAGGAGGCACTGGAGCAGGCCAACCGGTTCAAGAGCGAATTCCTGGCCAATATGAGCCATGAAATCCGT
>JALVSV010000328.1:4401-33207 GCA_027024125.1 Methylothermaceae bacterium
CTCCCCGGCAGCGCGACTACCTGCATAAGATACAGCTCTCCGCGCAGTCCCTGCTCGGTGTCATCAATGACATCCTCGATTTCTCGAAGGTGGAGGCGGGCAAACTTTCTATAGAAAGCCTGCCATTCGATTTCGAGGACATCCTTGAGAATATCTCGGTTCTGGTCCAGACCTGGCTCAGGGACAAGCCCGTGGAATTCCTCTATGAATTGTCGCCGGACATCCCGAAACGATTGATCGGCGATCCCTACCGCCTCAACCAGATACTCACCAACCTGGTGACGAACGCGATCAAATTCACCGAGTGGGGCAGCATCGTGCTGTCGGCCAGGGTCATGGAAAGAACCGCGCGGGAGGTTCTGCTGCAGTTCGAAGTACGCGACACCGGGATCGGCATACCGGAAGACAAGATCAACACCCTGTTCGATGCCTTCGTCCAGGCGGATGGTTCCACCACCCGCCGCTTCGGGGGCACCGGGCTGGGGCTCGCGATCACGCACAAGCTGTGCAGCCTCATGGGTGGAAAGATCAGCGTCGAGAGCCGGGAAGGGGTCGGCAGCGTGTTCCGCGTGCAATTGCCGCTGAAACTTGCGGCGCGCAACGGCCTGGTCAGGGTAGCACCCGGTCTGCGTGGACGGCGGATCCTCCTGGTGGAGGACAACCCGACCGCCCAGGAAATCATCAGCGACCTGCTCAGATCCCTGACCCACCAGGTCACCGTCGTGTCCACCGGCGCCGAGGCGTTGGCCCGGCTCGAAGGCCCGGAAAGTCATTTCGATCTTTTGTTCATCGACTGGCGTCTGCCCGGAATGGACGGCGATGAAGTGGCCGGGAAAGTGCACGAAAGATACGGCGGAAACCGGCCCATCATCATCCTGATCACCGCTTATGGCCGGGAAATCATGGGGCATCCTGTCAATAAAGACCATATCGACGGTCTGCTGATCAAACCGCTCACACCCTCCCTGGTCAACGACGCCATCATGGATGCCTGCGGAATCCACGGGCCTTCAACCCCCGATCTGGAAAACCGCCCCTCCCGGGAAACACGGTTCACCGGTACAGTGCTGCTGGCCGAGGACAATGAAATCAACCGCCAGGTGGCGGTCGAGTTGCTGCAGGGCATGGGCGTCCGCGTGGAGACGGTTTCCGATGGCGAAATGGCCGTGCGGGCCGTGAAACAGAACCGTCCTGACCTGGTGTTTCTCGACATCCAGATGCCGGTCATGGACGGCTACGAAGCCGCCCGGATAATCCGGGCATTGCCCGGGATGGACGACCTCCCGATCTACGCCATGACCGCAAACGCACTGGTCGGCGATACCGAAAAGTCACTGGCTGCCGGAATGAACGGACATTTTGCCAAACCCATCGATCCGGACAAGCTTCGCGAACTCCTGGCGCGGCATCTGCCCGTTCAGCCCGGCGGGGAAACCCAGGCCGGCCACAGCCCGTCCGCCGGGGAGTGGGAAATCCCCGAACTCTGTCCCGCCTGCATCGACATTCAGTGCGGCATCAAGATGGTGGGCGGGAGCAAGGGCTTCTATCTGAAACTGCTGAGAAACTTCCTGGAGCGCCACGGCGACTGCGCCGAAACCATCAGGCGACTGATCGCCGACGCCAGGCTGGAAGAAGCGAAACGCGAGCTCCATACCCTGAAAGGCGTTGCCGGTAATCTGGGAGCGATGGACTTGCACCTCAAGGCGGCGGCCCTCGAAGAGTCCTTGCGACAGGGCCAACCGCCGGGCGAACTGTTGGAGCACTTCGCTGATTCCGCGCGGGAGTTGTTCCTGGCGCTACGGAAGATCACAGCGGTTTCAGGTGACCCGGCTGCGGGCGATCAGGCGCCAGACCCGTCAGCGCCGGAATCATGGCATGAATTGCTTGTAAAACTGATAGCCAGTCTGCAGAAAGGTGAGGCCTGTTCGATTAAACTCTACCGGGAACTGCAACCATACATGGAACAAACGCTGGAACCTGGTGATTTCCAGACCTTGCAATCACTGATCGAGGACTATGAATTCGAGAACGCCGCCAAGTTGCTGCAAACCGCCATAAAGAGACAAGATGAATACACAACGCGCAACCCTGCTGATCGTGGATGACGAGCCATTCTATCTGGAAATGCTGACGGAGCTGCTTTCCGACGACTATAGCCTCCTGGTGGCCAGGAACGGTGGTCAGGCGCTGCGTCGCGCCAGGGGCGGTACGCGTCCGGACCTGATCCTGCTGGACATCACCATGCAGGAAATGGATGGCTTCGAGGTGTGCCGGAAACTCAAGCACGACATACTGACCCGGCAGATCCCGGTGATTTTTCTCACTGCAAGAAACGATGTGCAGGACGAGCTCCGGGGACTCGAACTGGGTGCCGTCGATTATGTCAGCAAGCCGATCAACGGCCGGTTGCTCAAACGGCGCGTCGCCACGCATCTCTCCCTGGCGGAGCGACACCTTGCGCTGGAACAACTGGTCCGGGAACGCACCCGCGAATTGCAGCAGACCAAGGATGCGCTGGTATTCAGCATGGGCGCGATGGCCGAGATGCGCGACCGGGAAACCGGAAATCACCTGATACGCACCGGGCATTATGTGAGGCTTCTTGCCGAAGCCCTGGCCGAAACCCGTCAGTACGGGGCTGTGCTGAATGAACCCACCATCGACATGATACAACGCGCGGCGCCTCTGCACGATATCGGCAAGATCGGGGTGCCCGACCGGATACTTCAGAAACAGGGTCCCCTAACCGATGACGAGCAGGAACAAATGCGCAATCATGTCTTTTATGGTGAACGCCTGCTCGATGACGCGGCGGGTTACCTGGGAGAAACCCGGTTCATACAGGCTGCGCGCGAGATTGCCGGCAACCACCACGAAAAATGGGACGGTAGCGGTTATCCCCGGGGAAAAAAGGGCGACAAGATTCCACTCGGTGCCCGCCTGATGGCGCTCGCGGACGTTTACGACGCGCTGACCTCCCGGCGCTGCTACAAGGAACCGATCGCTCACGAAAAAGCCGTGCCCATGATCCTGGAGGGCTCAGGCACCCATTTCGATCCATTGGTGGTGGATGCCTTCGAGCGCAAACAAGAAAAATTCCTTGAAATCATGAACAAACACGGGGATTGAAGATGCCCGGGCACCCTCATGGACAAGCACCGCTGCACCTGTTCTGCCAGGAGGTACCGGTGTTGATCCTGACCCTGGACAGGGAACTGAACATCCAGGACATCAACCGCTTCGGTTGCGAACAGCTGGGCTATTCTCGCGGAGAACTGCTGGGAACCCCCTACCCGCTGCTGTGTATTCCCGAAGAACGTGAATACGTGCAACAGAGCCTCACCCAGTACCTGAACGAAACGCCCTGCCTGAAACGCTTCGATTGCAGCCACCTGCGCAAGGACGGTTCCCGCTACTGGGCCAGGGACACCGCCCGTTTCATTGAAGGCCCGGCAGGGGAGTTCTTCATACTGATCGCCAGTGAAGATATCACCGAGACACGCTACCTGATCAGTGAACTCGAGAAGAAGAGCCACATGGATGAGCTCACCGGCCTGTACAACCGACGGTATTTCAACCGCCATCTCGATGAACTGCTGCTCTCGAGCCATTCCAGTCAGGATTCCCATGTCCTGTTCTTCATCGACCTCGACCGGTTCAAGGCGATCAACGACAGCTGCGGACACCTGTGTGGCGATCAGCTGCTCATCCAGGTGGCGGATCTTCTCCGAAAACACACCCGCAAGCAGGATGTCCTGGCGCGTCTGGGAGGCGACGAATTCGTCCTGATCCTCCATTCCTGCGCTCTGGAGGAAGCGCGGCGTATCGGACAAAAGCTCATCCAGGCATTCGGGCAGTATCGTTTCTCCTGGGAAGGCAGGTATTTTCCCGTCAATGCCAGTATTGGCTATACCCTGATCGAACCCGGCACGCGGGGGAATGCAATCGACCTGCTGCATCAGGCCGATGCCGCCTGCTTCCTCGCCAAGGAGCGGGGGCGCAACCGTGTGGAGATGTACGATATCCACAGTCATCTGATCAAACAACGAGACAGCTTACAGACTTGGTTCAACCGCATCAACGAGGCGCTGGACCAGTCTCTGTTCGTGCTGTTCCGCCAGGAACTGCTGCCCGTCAGCAACCGGGTCAAGGGCGAAAGCGCCCACGAGGTGCTGGTCAGAATGAAGGGGGGCGATGGAGCGATCATACCACCAGACGCCTTCTTCCCCGCCGCCGACTACTATCGCCTTTCACCCAGGATCGATCTCTGGGTGATGGAAGAGGTGATCCGGCATTTCCTCTCCCGGGCGGAACCGGCTGTCAGTACCTATTTCATCAACCTCTCGGGCCTGACCCTGAGCGATCCCGACTACATCAATACCGTCACCAGCCTGCTGCCACAGCATATCGGGCAGGGACTGAAACTATGCTTCGAAATCACCGAATCGGCCGCGATCCAACATCTTGACTCCGCACGATCTTTCATCGAGACGTTCAAGTCGCTTGGTTGCCGCTTCGCGCTGGATGATTTCGGCAGCGGCTTCTGTTCGTTCGGGTACCTGAAAGCCCTGCCAGTGGACATCATAAAGATCGACGGTGGATTCATTCGTAATATCATCAACGGTCACACCGACCGCGCAGTGGTGATCGCGATGGTGGAAGTGTCCAGGGCCCTCGACAAGTTGTCGGTGGCTGAATATGTGGAAAACGAGGCGATTCTTGATATAGTCAGAAAGTTGGGTATAGACTTCGCTCAGGGATTTTACATCGGCAAACCGCAGCCACTTTTTGGAGACAGACGATGAGCCTGGAGAAACCCCGCATCCTGGTAGTGGACGACGAACCCTTCTATACCGAAGTGCTGCACAACCTCTTGCGGGATGAGTATGAAGTCGAGTCTGCCGTTACCGGAGGGGAGGCGCTGGAAAAAGCCTCTGCCTCACCGCACCCTGATCTGATCCTGCTGGACATCATTCTCCCGGATATCGATGGCTACGAGGTATGCCATCGCCTCAAGCGGAATACGGCGACCAACGATATTCCCGTGATGTTCCTGACCGTGAAAAACGACGTGGATGACGAGGTACGCGGATTCAACCTTGGCGCAGTGGATTACATCGCAAAACCCATCAGTCCCCCGATCGTCAAGGCGCGCGTCTGCACTCATGTAAAACTGGCCCGGATGATCCGGCAATTGGAAGACTTGGTCGCTCAGTTGAAAGAGCGTTAGTAACCCCTGAGAGCAGCCCTCTGTTTTCACAAAAGGGTCAAATTCAGGATAGAGATATTTCCTGGTCGAATACAGTCCCTAAGGACTGGTTTGGTTGGTGCATGGAGGATTGGGATTCACCCAGGATGAAGACAGGCAGCAGATGGTCTGGTTTGATGAAGAACAGGCCACTGACTGCGAACATCAGCAGAATCACCACCTTGATCAGCACGATGACATCCCCGGTGCGTCCAGCTGCCCGCACGCCATAAAGATTGATACACAGAAATGTCAGCAACACCCCCGATTCAGAGATTAATGAGTTAATGGGGTCAGAGTAAATTCAAGCTTTCTCCTCTGGTCGCCAGGACCACGTCATTAAAACACATAAAGGATTGTATGAAGCGGCAGGTGTGGTCTGATTCGAAAGCCTCGCCGGAAGGGAGCCCGGCGTGGAGCCTATAGGGAAGTCTTCACGGCGTTTTTCGAAGCAGACCACCTGCCCCGGCTTTAATGGATGACGGAGCCCTGCTCTGGTCGTAATGGCCCTTGATCGGAGGTATCCTAAAATACCATCTGATCAATGGACAACTCCGAGTAACCAAAAAACAAGGCGGCCGAAACAATAAAGGCAGCATATCCAAACAGAAGAAACTTCAGGGTAAAATCAGCCGGATGGATATCCTTCCCCTGAGTGATGTAGATCTTGTAGGCAATCAGATTCGCCAGCGAGCCAAGCAGGCTGCCAAATCCGCCCGCGTTCGTTCCCCATAGCAAGGCCGCCCAGTTGTGGGTGAACTTGGCAAATACCAGCGCGACAGGCACATTACTCATCAATTGACTGGCCAGGGCCGAAAGGATGAACACATGTTTCGAATGGGCTATCTCGGCAGCCAGTATGGCCTTCATATTGTCGGCAATGCCAAAGAAGAAAAAGAAGCTGAGCACCAGGGAATAATCCACTCGCAAGGCCGTTCGATCAAACCACATTACAGACAGCACGACCAGAAACACCGTTGCGAACGGCAAGACATGGAGAACCGTCAGGATAATCAGCACCAGGAGGAGGACATGGAATAAAGCCATTCGGCCGACCAGGATCGTTGGCGCGGTTGCCTGTAAGCCCGCTTCCGTTTTGATGAATGACGAGCCGAGGATCAACAGAAACAAGAAGACCAGCGAAAACGGGGCCATGGTTTGAATGAACCGGAGCAGAGGCAAGTCGTAAAACCAGTAGATGAAAAGATTTTGTGGATTCCCAAAAGGGGTAAAGGCAGAACCGGCATTGGCCGCCAGGGCCTCAAAGATCACCACCAAATCCTTGCGCCTGATGTTCAGCGCCATGGTCAATGGCACCAGCGTGATCAAGGCCACATCATTCGTCACCACCATCGAGACAAAGAAAGTGGCGACCACCATCTTGACGGGCAGGGCTTTTCCCATTTCGATGCGCCTGGATAGCCCGGCAAGCAAACCGCTTTTTTCGAGCCCCTTGACGGTTACAAACAGCGAGAAAAGGACTGCTAAAATCTGGAATTCCTTGATCGAATAAACCGGAAACTTTCTGGCATAAACCACGCTCAACAGAAAGCCGGCGGCAGAGGCCACCAGCAGCCATTGTCTGCCGATGAAACCAATCCAAAAGCCCTGTGACTTCAGGCCGGCTTCCAAGGACTTGCGCATGACCTCCACGAGACCCGGTCACTTCCACCCGGGGCCGGACCTTCCACCACCGCGTCCTGGTAGTCCCCCCCTGTCTACACAGCGTTGGAAAGCCGGTAAGTGGTTCTCCTTCGATGCCAGCTGCAATTCCCGCAATACCATCTGAACCTCGGGAAAGCCTTCGCTCTGTTCCAACAACCGCGAATACATTTCCATGTTCTCGATCTCGGCATCCACCCCCTGTTGACACGCCTCCAGCAATGAAGAAGGGGCCTCCACCCGTGATGCCCAGTCATCTGTGGGAACCGGCAGACCATACCGTTCGAACAATGGCAGCAATGCCTGGATATGACGGTTCTCGGCTTCCACGATATTGCTGAATGGCCTGACTTCGCCGAATTTTTCGATCACCTTGCGGTACAGGGCGCGGGCCTTGTATTCATCCTGGATGGCCTCGTTGAGAATGGAAGCGAGTTTTTCATTCATGATTCACTCCTGCAGATTATCGTGATAATTCATTTGGAACCGGAAGGCAGAGTCTTGTCTGCTGACAGGCAAGTCATTGTCACCGGCAGTGTGGTGGGCTCAACCCCTGCTTTCGGTGGATTCCACCGTCGGATGGCACCATCCATCCATTGGAACAAGGAGCTGGCAAACGAGGTTTCGATGCGTTCGAAATAAATCCTGGCGGCATTGACCACCACGAAAACCGAACTGACATGATGAAGCATGGCCGCAAAGATGGGATTGAGGAAGCCCACCGTGGCAAGCCCCAGGCCGATGGCATTGAACCCTACGGCCCAGGTGTAGTTTTCCCGGATGATATCGATCATCTTATGGCTGAGTCCCAAAATGGTGAGCAGATCCCGGGCATCCTGCTTCAGGATCACAACATCAGAGGATAGGATGGCCAGATTCACGTTCTTATGCCCTCCAATGGCGATACCGACATTCGCTGCGGCCAGAGCCGGTGCATCATTGACTCCGTCACCGACCATCGCCACCTTGCCTGATGCTTGGTATTTTCTGACCAGGGTCACCTTTTCGGCGGGTGTGCAATTGAAAACACACTCGTCGGCACCAATATATTCAGCAACCCTCCTTGCCTCCCGTTCTTCATTGTCTCCGGTGGCGAGAATCACTCTTTGGATACCGTTGGAATGGATCATATCAGCCAGATTTTTCATTTCCGACCAGATGATGTCGCGGATGATGATGGCACCTCTGATCTCGCCCTCCAGCGCTATCCAAATCGCCCTGCCACTATATGAAGTCTCCTTCGGTATCGTTATGCCGTGCTGAACCAGTGTATCCTCACTACCGATCAGCACTTCCTGCGTCCCTACCCGGCCCTTGATGCCGCGACCGGGCAGATCCTCGGCATGATCCACCGGGGAAAATCCGTCAACGCCCCTCTCTTTGGCAAACCGTACAATGGAGCGGGCGATAGGGTGGTCAAAGCGGACTTCCAAAGATGCTGCCAGCTGCAACAGTTCAGTCTCAGGCACACCTAAGGCAATGATCTGACTGACCTCCGGCTCGGCAGAAGTCACCGTTCCTGTTTTGTCCAGAATCATGGTATCGACATCATGAAGTGTTTCCAGTGGCTCGCCACCCCGGGCCAGAATGTTTTCCCGGGCAAGACGGCCGATGGTGGCTGCAAATGCAGTCGGCGTCGCCAGTGCCCAGGCGCACGGGCAGGTGACCGCCAGTGCCGTGGCCATCAGGTGCAGGTCACCGGTGACGAAAAGCAGCAGAAAGGCATAGCCGGTGACCGATACCAATAACCATTGCACCGTCCTGTCGGCGCGCTGTTGCAATTCTGATTTCTTTTCCAGGCTGGCCTTGATTTCCCTGCTGATCACACTGAGAAATGCCTCGTCACCGTCCTTATCCGCCTTGATCAATATCGGGGCGGTCAAATTCAACGTGCCCGACACCACAAGGTCTCCGGGACCTCTGGTCACGGGGAAAGGTTCTCCGGTCACAAACGATTCATCTATCGAGGTTTTGTTGTCCTCGATCACGCCATCCACAGGAATCATTGCTCCCTTGGGCACCAGGACGCGTTCTCCCTGATGAACTTCGGAGATAGCGACTTCCTTGATCTGACCGTCTTCCATCACCTGTGCGGTCTGTTGGCCCTGTTCAATCAGGCTCTCAATCTTCTCACGGTTCTTTCTGATGATAGTGAAGGAGATGAACAACCCCAGGCCGATGAACCAGGCCACCATGGCGCCGCTCAAGGGCTCGCCATCGATGAGCGTCACGACCATGACCAGCACGATCAGCAGCTCGGCTGAAATCTTGTGCATCAGCAAGGCTTTCTTCAGAAAAGCCTCCAGATACAAACCGAGGCAGAACAGATAGAAAGGCAACCCCAGCCAGTAGAAAGCGGGTTTGTCATAGAGTGCATCAATCGCGAAAAACAGGACCGGGATGGCCGCGGCAATCACCCGCAGCAACATGACGTCATGGCGGGGACTAAATTTCAGGATTTCGGCATCAAAGCGATCAAAGTAGGGTTTCAATGGTGCAGTTTGCATGGCTTGTACCTCGGGTTGATTGGCTTTATCAGCGGGAAAGTTGTTTCCTGCCGGATAAGAAAATCATTCGTTTAATATATGTGGATCCTCTTTTGCACCTGCTGCCACAAAGGGTGCAAATAGTCGATGGCATGACTCTTCTCCAACCCTTTGGCAATCATGATGATCCCGAGGGTAATGACCAAAATGCCGGACAGACGGAAGAAATTGCGCATAATCCGCCCAGACAAAAAACTCGCGAACAGACCAAAGCCCAGCAGGGCAGGCAGGGTTCCAATGCCAAACAGGAACATGATCTTGGCCCCCTCCCATGGATTGGCACTGCCAGCAGCCAGCATATACATCGCCTGCAGGGGGCCGCAGGCGAACATGAAGCCAGTGAAAAAACCTATCAGAAAGGGATGACGAGTCCGACGCCGGGCTGGGGTCAGCACCTTCTCCAGCGCTTTGGGCTGACGAAACATGATTCGCCGGAACCAGGCCAAAACCCCTAACATATTCAGGCCAAAACCGACCAGAAACAACCCGGCGATCAAAGCAGTGAGCCCACGAATCATCGGGGTAAAACTGACCAGCGCCCCCAGAGAGCCGAACAGAGCGCCAAAGAGGGTATAGGACAGCGTCTTGCCAACGCCATAAAAGAGATGGGCCAGATAGGGGGAACGACCCGACTGCAGGGCGGCCTGAGTGTAACTGAGCACGAAGCCGCCACACATACCGACACAGTGAAAACCGGTGACGAACCCCACGGTCAAAACCAGCACATCACTTGTACCGGGCCCTAACTTCGGCAGGGCCAGGGCATGTCCATAATGGCGGGCGGAGTAGATCAGTCCTGCAAGAACAGCAAGACCCAAGAGAGACACCAAAATCCGCAGCCATGGGTTTGCCGCTTTTTTCCCTTGAAGCGCACAGGAATAGCCCTTGGGTTCAATGGCCTTGCAAATCGTCTCCAGAGAGCAAAATTCGGGATCGTAACGCACCGATAGTGTTCCATCGATGAAGCGGGCGTGTACCTCACTGACACCTTGCAATGCACCCACGGTCTCTTCGATCACCGTTTCGCAACCGCGACAGTGCATGCCCGTGACTTTTATCAGGGCTGATTCTTCAGCCATGTGGAATCCAATCCAGATTTTTAGAATTCACTACATTAGCAAATTATCATCTGCATAAATATGGTTTTTTGACTTCGAAGGGGTCGGCCACAGATAAATTGTGCTCAATACACCAGGAAATCCCGCATCATTCCCAAATCTTCATGCTCAAGATTGTGGCAGTGATACATGAAGCGGCCTTTGAAATCATCAAACCGTTTCAGCAAAGTCACTTTTTCCCCTGGCATGACCAACACCGTGTCCTTCCACCCACTGTCCAGCAGTCCGGCGCTGACCGTCTCGTAGGCATTCCCAAAGCGGCGATGGATCGAACGTTTTATGATTTGGAAGGGTTCGCCGTGTATATGCATGGGATGAGGCATCCTCATCCCGTGACCTACCCCAAAACCATTATCGAATTCGATGATCTGTAAAGTGTTGAGAGGGATGCGTTCCCACGGCGCCACATCATCCATCCCATAGGACAGCCCATTGAGCAAGGCCGACATATGCCGCATGGACAGGGTGATGGTCCGGGACTTTGAGGAATTGGCGGCATCACCCAGGCGCAGGGGAGTGATGGAGGAAAGCCGGGTTGGCAAATGGCTGTCCCCGCTCTCCTGGCGGGTGATTCGAAACCTGAACAGAGGGTAATCGCTTCCGAGTGGAAGAACTGAGCCTGACATCATGCCACCGCCCCGCATTCCTCCCATCATCCTGCCACCCATTCCGCCCATCATTCCATGGCCGGTTGTGAAAGGAAGGCTGCGCATAACCCGTTCACTGCCCAGCTTGTGCCCCTTGAAATCGACCCACACATCAATCCGCTCTCCGGGAGCCAACATCACGAACGGTCTTGATTCAGGCCTTTCCAGCAGCCCCCCGTCGTTGCCGATGACAATCAAGGGACTTCCATCGTCCCAGCCAAGCTTGTAGATCCTGGAATTGGAACCGTTCAGCACACGCAGACGGTAGACACGCGTAGCCACAGAAAAAGTGGCATTCGCGGTGCCATTGATGATGATCCGGTTACCCAGGAACCCCCGCATTCGGGTCATCATATGGCTGGAGTATTGAAATTGATTGCGGCGGTCAAGACTGCGGTCCTGAATCACGATGGGCAGCTCATAAGCACCGGAAGGCAGACCCAGGGCCATCTCCTCCTCATCTTCCACCAACATCATGCCGGCGAGTCCCCGATAGACGTGTTTCGCCGTGACCCAATGGGGATGCGGATGATACCAGTAGGTACCGGCGCGGTTGAGGATTTCGAATTCGTAGGCAAACGTTTCCCCCGGACCGATCGCATACATCGGATGTCCGTCCATCACTGCCGGAACATGCAAACCGTGCCAGTGCACCACACTATCCTCGGGAAGCTCGTTGCGAAACCGGATCCGTACCCTCTGCCCCCGGCGGAACCGCAGCAGGGGCCCAAGATAACTGCCAGACATGGGAGTGAGGCAATTCTCCGGTCCCTTGAGGACCTGACCAAAGAATTTCCAGACATGCGTCCTCGGCCCTTTGAAAAGTGGCAGGTCAGTGGGGCGTGCAGTCAGTTCCACATCCACATCGGGATGAAAATTTGGCGACACCGGGCGCGGGCTCCCTCCACCGGTCGCAAAGATCAATCGTGGGAACGTCCCGGCAGCCAATATTCCCAATCCAAGGGATTGGATCAATCTACGCCTTGTGTGATCGATGGGTTGACTCATGCAGATGCCCTCCAATTTAAAGTTGGCTCTCAATACCTTATTGCAATATAACTTCTTTCTTATATATTGTCACTGCAGAATTCCGGAGACTCTGACCAAGGCCCTCCAAAAATGGCAACATCCCTTTCCACTCACCCCCATCAATCATCAGCGAGGTATTCCATGGAGCAGAATCCAATGAAGAAAAAAAATAATTGCAAGTTTTGAATGCTGCGCGTCATAGTTTGCCGGGGTTTGGTATTCGATGGACGAATGTCGGCGGAAACATATTGACTGCCCCGATCATGGTGAACCAGGAACGCTTTGGGTGGGCGACATTTTAAGATATCCCGCTCCTCCTTCAGTCGGGCGTTTTCCTTCTTCAAGCGTTTGAGCTCGTCATAAGGATGCTCATCGCTGACTTTCTGTACCACCTGCTCGCTGCGATGATAGTTGCTGATCCAGGTATGCAAGGTGTTGCAGTTGATGCCTAACTCACGCGCCGTCTGGGTAATCGGCTGATTCGTCTCTACTGCCAGTTTGACAGCGGATTCTCTGAATTCAGCCGTGCATATATTTGCTTTCTTTTTCTCGCTCACTAGACACACTCCTCTGTTGTCAGTTCTCTTTTACCAGTGTGTCCGGAAAGGTCTAGCCCCCTCACTTGTACAGTGGGTTCAGATCCATTGCACTTCTCCGAAGGTTGGGGCACACTCAAGAACGTGCGGAGCGGCCCGGGGGCGCCAATCCCAGGACTGCCGGCAACGCCTGCGGCTCGTTTTAATGGGGGCTGTCAGACGGATGGCAATCCAGGCAGAATCGCCACCACCCGCAGGCAATCATGGGTACGGGGGATCGGCAACGGAGCATGTTAGCAATCGCGGTCGCGATGCCATCAAAATATTGAACGACCTCCTACCCCAGCCGCTCCGCACACCCCATATGATCTTCCATGATCTGGGGTGCCAAGGGTTCATCGGTGTTAGTGGTATGTTGGTTCAGTTCGTGAAAGCTGGGATCAGGGTTGGTCGCAGTTGAGCGCCTGATAGGAACAGCTGGGATTGTTGTCGTGCCAACCCAGGCCATAATCCCGGGAGATTTTGCACAGGGCCTCCAAGCGGTGGGCGGCACAGGTTTGGGGAATGGCTTCGTCCAGAATTCGCTGAACGATACGGTCCCTATCAGCGGCCTTGGAGACGAAAGTCGATTCGCGCACATACCCGGTGGTCTTGATCCAGTCATCGATCTCGGACAGGGTGTATTGCACCGCATTTTGGGTTCGTTCCGGTACAGGAGTGTAGCCGGTTTCTCGCACATGCATTGCCAGATGGGTGCCCGTTCCACAGCTCAGGGCATACCTCAGTTTATATTGATCGACAGCATTTGCCTTGGCTTCTGAATCCCGCTCGATGGCAGAGTAATCCGAGCACATGAAATGGGACAAACGGTCTCCCAACATATGCAGATAGATTCCCAGTGCCTCGACCTTACCACTGATTTCCTGATCGTAATCCGGTTCGTAACAGGCACCGTCATCGTTTCTCTCTTCCTCGCAGGGCTTTATCTTCTGACGGAAAACATCGGTGGTTTCATCCACCGCCACGGGTCCAAACATCGTCAGGTAAAAGTCCAATTGGGCGGGCTGGCTTTCCGGGTAACAGCTGCCGTCCGCCTGAGTGAGGCCGAAGGAACACAGCGTTTTCCGCTGACCAAAGGCCCAGGACCGCACATGATTCAAGGGAACTTCCCAATCGGCAAAGGGCGAACTTCCCGGCTGATGGGCCACATCGTAACTCAGGCTGTGCTGTTTCACTGTATCATCCGGTTGCCGGTACCAGGGCACGAAATGAAACCAAAAACCATCGGTGTCCTTATTGGTCCGTTGAACGCCGGTGAGGTTTTCTGATTCCCATAGAAAATTTCCCTGATAATCGAAATGCCGGTAATGTCCCAGGTCGGTGGCCTGATTGGAAGCGGCCAGGATATTACTGTCTTCAGAGCTCAATCCCATCACCCGGCCCAGCAGCCATACTACGTCGAAATGCAGGCTGTTACGCCCGTGCAGTTTATACAACATATCGGCGGCCACCAGGGTTCCAAAACCCGAGACTGCACAGGAAGCCCCGCTGTTGTCACCATCGGGACCATCAGTGCAGCGCAGGTCATCGCAATTGAAAGGCCTGGGAATCAATGCTTCGGTGTCATCCCCGGAGCTCAGCTTCTGGTAGGCGTGACAAATGTCCTCGGAAAAAGCCGCCACCGGCTCGATTGCAACCAGGTTCAGGCCAAATACAAGGGTCAGGGAACACAGTGAACGATTCATGACATACTCCTTTTATAGATTAATTAGATTGAAAAATTACCATTCGGGGGACTTGCGTTATTCTTCAGGCTGCCCGATCAGATGCCCGACGAGTCTTTCCTGCAGATTTTCCAGCCAGGCGTCCAAAGACGCCTGTTGCTCGGGGGTGAGCACCACTCGTATCTGCGCCTTGACCCCTTCCTTCCATAGAATCAAGCGGGTCAACAACCTTCCCTGGGCATTGGCGATGGCTGCGATGTCGTCTTCATCCTGAACCTGTTCTTCCCGGGTCAAGGCCAGCAACCGACTCCGGTTGGCCAACATCTCGCCCACCATCATCAAGCCCGTCGGTGCCTCACTCAAAATGATGAGTTCGATCTGCCGCTGCTGTTCAGGACTTGGATCGAGTCTGGTAGCCAGATTGCTCAAGGCCGTACGCAGGCCTTGTACCTGTTCGATTCTGGTGGAAACAAAGCCTGACTCCAGACCGACGGCGGCTGCCGGTTTCCCCAAAACGCAGCACAAGGCCACTGCAATGATATTTGTCAAGGGGTTTTTTCCTGTTTTTCGCATCATGGTCTAACCTCTTTCTTTGTAGGGACAACTTAAGCTTAGCGACAAGATGTTTCCCAAATTCCCTGAAAAAGGTAAAAAAATGTAAAACCTGGAGAGTAAGTGGAGTGAACAATCGAATCTTACTTGTGGACGATGACGTTCGACTGACTGCCCTGCTCAAGCTCAACCTGGAACGCCAGGGTTATCATTGCGATACCACCGCCGAGGGGGAAGCGGTGGCTGATCTGATTCAACGGCGGAACTACGATCTGGTGGTATTGGATATCATGATGCCAGATGCTGATGGATTGGCACTGTGCCAGACTCTGCGGTCCAGTTATCCGGAACTGGGGGTGATACTGCTGACTGGCAAGGGGGATGTGGTTGATTGTGTCATCGGTCTGGAAGTCGGGGCCGACGACTACCTTCCCAAGCCCTGCAATCCCCGTGAACTGGGGGCGCGAATTAAAGCGGTTCTGCGCCGCAAACAGCCCCAGACCTCACCACCTGTCACGGAGCGGTTTGGTGAAAACCGATTCGACTCGACCACCCGCCGCCTTTTCAATTCCCGGGGCGAGCACCATCTCACTACAGTGGAACACCGGCTATTGGAAATTCTATGTGCGCATCCAAACCAGCCCTTGTCACGGGACCGGCTCATGCAGTTGCTCCATGGCAGGGATCATATGCCCTATGACCGTTCCATCGATGTCCAGATCTCCAAACTGCGCCGCATCATCGAATCCGATCCGGCCCATCCGGTCCATATTCAAACCGTCTGGGGCTTCGGTTATCGTTTCGTACCCTGCCCTGAATGAAGCCTCTTGGAATTCGCCAACAATTGCTCTTCCTCCTGTTGGCCCTGTTGGCGCTAAGTTTTTCCTCCTTGTTGGTCCTTTCGCGCCAGGCGCTCATCTATCCCGCCACGGACCAGATGGCCCATATTATCGGTCAGCAGCTGCGATGGCTTCGTCTTCATTGCGGTAATTCACTTGGTAATCCCGAATGTGCCCCCGATCTTGCTGTGGACACCCACAGGCCACAGGGCAGGAGAACGTTGCCATTGGCCTATCACGATCGCCTGCGTCAACGTCTGACCCGACTTTCCCGGGAGATCGATGGCATAGAGATCGACGAAATCGGTGAACGGTTGTGGCTGCACACCCACTGGAGCGACCCTTATTGGTTGGGTTTTCCTTTACCGAATTTCGCGGCAAAAGCCCGCAATGTCACTATCATAGTGCTGGTTATTTCCTCCACTTTGGCTTTGGCGGTCGCCATCGGTTATTCCGGTTATCTTAATCGGTCACTTCGCCTGCTTTCCGGCAAGCTCACGGAGCTCACGCTCAATCAGACAACGGGACCACCCCTGCGCAAGGGCCCCGGAGAAATGCGCCTGTTCGATCGTTTGCTCGATCAATTGGGACGGGAAAGACAACGCCTGCAACAAGAGCGTACAGTGATGCTTTTGGGGATTTCCCACGACCTGCGTGCGCCTTTGGCGCGGATCGCTGCCGCTGCCAGCTTGTTGGAGGGCGAGGAACTACGTCATGATATTGAACAGGATCTGGGGGAAATCGGCCAGATTCTCGAACAATTCCAGGCTTACGTCCAACACACGCCAACCCCTTCGGGGGAATGCGTGAATCTTGTCAAAGTCATCCAGCCAATCTGCCGGCGCTATTCCAATAGGGGGATGGATCTTCGCTTCATAACACCGCCCAATTTTGAAGAAATGGAGGTCAAGGCAATACCTCTGGTGATTCAGCGAATAGTGGAAAATCTTCTCCAGAATGGATTCAAACATGGCCGCCCCCCGGTCACGGTACACCTTTGTCGCCGGGATTCACATATTGAGGTCGTCATCAGAGACCGGGGAGACGGTATCCCAGCAGAAGCGCTAAGCGCGGCTGTTCAACCCTTTGTTCAGATTGATCCTGCGCGTGGGAAGGAGGGTTCGGGTCTTGGACTGGCGATCGTGCAGCGTGAACTGAACAATATCGGGGGCACACTGCAATTGCAAAACCACCCTCTCGGTGGCTTAGAGGTCAGCTTCAGCCTGCCTGTCTGGCGGAACCCCGCTTCTTGCAAGGGAAAAAGAAGGTTTTTCCGGTGAATCCATACTTACCGTGAAAGTTTAGGGGAGGGGCGCGGGTATTGGTTTTCGAGACGCCGTAAACCCATCCATGGGGGCTCGGAAACGGCCGTCCAGGCCGTTTACGCTCTCAAACCAACACCCGCGCCCCTCGGTGGTTCTTTCATGCCTCGGGGTGAGAACGGGGTCTTCATGAGTGTTACTGTGAAAAAACATAAGGGAGGGTGCCGGGGGCTTGTCTTCAGGGACGCTGTGAATACTTCCCTGTAAGCTTGATCGCGCCCGTCCGGGGCGCGAACACCCTTCAGCCAAGCCCCCGGCACCCTCGTGGTTCTTTCATCTTCTGGGGTGAAGTCAAGGGATTCATGAGCGTTAGTATCCCACCGAAAGGAAATCCAGTCCCTCGGGAGGGTGTTCGAGTCTCTCTACCCAGGTTTCCAATCTTCCTCCAGCATATAATTCCAGCCAGCGATAGCCGGGAGGCAGCCGGTCCAAGGCGAAATCTTTGGAGCCTGGCTTGAACTGGAAACAGGTAGAAGGAACACTCCATAGCGGAATGGGGCCATAGTGTGCAGTGAAGACCTGGTGAACATGGCCGAATATGATCCCTTTTACCTGGGGGAAGCGGGCCACCAGGGCCAGAAATTCTCCACCATTATCCAGCTTCATGGTATCCATCCAGGCGCTGCCTACTGCTATCGGAGGGTGATGCAGGGCGATCAGGGCTGTTCGTTGAGGATCATTGGAAAGGCACTGAAACAGAAAGTCCAGCTCCTGTTGCCTTAGATGTCCCCGATGCGTGTTTTCCTTGTGGCTGTCCAGGCAGATGATCTGCCAATCGGGGGAGCTGATGCGTTTGGCGCAGTGACTTCCCTTCTTGCAAAGTATGGTCTCCATCAATTGAAGGGAATCGTGATTACCAGGCAGGCATACCCAAGGAATATTGAGGCTATCCATGGTCTGCAGCAAACGACGGTAATTGTCCTTGAACGGGTCTTGTACCAGGTCTCCCGTCAGAAGAATCAGATCAGGTGGCCAGAGGGAATGGGATCGAAGGTGTTGAAGGACTTGGTGGAAACTGAGCTCCGTGTCCACACCCATCAGCTTTTGCCCGGGTTTTTCCAGAAGATGGCAATCTGAAAGTTGGAGTATTCTCAGTGGATCGTTTTCATCCAATTGCAATTCAGCCGGTGTCATAACGATTTGAGCAGAATCTTGGAGTTGCGTTTGTAGTTGTAACAGCGTTTGCGTTCCACCGGCAATTCGTGGAAGTCGACCAGACGAAATCCCCGCTCCAAAAACCAGTGGGTGGTTCGGGTGGTCAGTACAAACAGTTGGGTCAGGCCCGATCTCTTGGCCTTGTCTTCTATGGCTTCGAGCAAGCGTTGCCCCCTGCCACGTCCGCGGTAGTCGGGATGGAGTGCCAGGCAGGCCAATTCACCCATATGGGCATCAGGAAAGGAATGAAGTGCGGCACATCCGATGATCAGTCCATCCCGCTCGATGACGCAAAAATCGGCTATCTCCATCTCCATTTTTTCCCGGGATCGTTTGACCAATATTCCTTCCTGCTCCAACGGTACGATCAGTTCCAAAATGCCGCCAATATCCTCGATATGGGCACTCCGCAGGGATTCGAAAGGTTCGGCCGATATCAGGGTGCCTATACCGTCGCGAGTGAACAATTCGAGAAGGAGGGCGCCATTCACTTGACGATTGATCAGATGGGCCCGGGTAACGCCATTTTCGACTGCCTTGACGGCTGCCTCGATGTGTTGGGCGATTTCCTGGGTGAAAGAGTTTTGCTGCAGCATAAGTCGCGCTTCGGAGGTGGTCACTTGTTGGATGGGCGTTGTGGACGCACTGGAAAGGCAATCTTGCTCCATCAATAACAAGAATTTGTCGGCACCCAGGTTCCCGGCGATCGCCATTGCCACTTGTTCAGCCCCAAGGTTGAAGACTTCACCAGTGGGTGAATAGCCGAGCGGTGAGACCAGGACCAGGTTTCCTCCGTCCAGCAGGGTACGGATATTGTCCCGGTCAACCCGACGTACCTCGCCGGTATGTTCGAAATCGATGCCATCAAACACCCCTAATGGTTTTGCGATGACGAAATTGCCCGATGCGACTCGGAGCCGGAGCCCTTCCATGGGCGAATCGGCGATTCCCATCGACAGCCGTGCTTCGATTTCCGCCCTCACTTGACCGGCGGCTTCCTCGACGCATTCAAGTGCCTTGGTATCGGTGATTCGCAAACCCCTGTGATAACGACTGGAAATACCCTGTCTTTGTAGCCGCTGTTCTATTTGAGGTCGAATGCCGTGAACCAGAACCAAGCGTATGCCCAATCCATGGAGAAGGGCAAAATCGTGTATCAGGTCTGGAAAATTCTCATCGAGCAGGGCTTCTCCACCGAAGAAAACCACAAAGGTTTTTCCCCGGTGGGCATGGATATAGGGGGAAGAGGCCCGAAACCAACGGACAAATGCGCCCGATTCGATCACGGTCTACAGCTTGTCGATGAGATTTCGGTCTGTCACTGCACCTTCCGAAGCCGAGTTGACCAAAGCGGCATATTTGGCCAGAACTCCCCGGGTATATCTCGGGGCAGGTTTTTGCCAATCCGAAAGCCGTGCTGTGATTTCTTCATCGGAAAGGTTGAGATGCAGGCTGCGGCTCTCGGCGTCGATCGTGATGGTATCGCCGTCTTCGATGATGGCCAATGGGCCTCCGGAATAGGCTTCAGGGGTGATATGTCCAACGACGAATCCGTGGGTGCCACCTGAGAATCTGCCGTCTGTGATCAGAGCGACCTCCTTGCCCAACCCTTTCCCCATGACCGCTGAGGTGGGGGATAGCATCTCGCGCATTCCCGGCCCTCCCTTGGGGCCCTCATAGCGAATGACGATCACGTCACCCTTCTTGATGCTGCTATCGAGAATGCTGGCCAGGGCCGCTTCTTCGCATTCGAATACCCTTGCAGTGCCGGTGAAGCTCAAACCTTCCTTGCCGCTGATCTTGGCCACGGCTCCCCCGGGAGCAAGGTTGCCCCTGAGGATGACCAGGTGACTGTCTTGCTTGATTGGGTCGGAAAGCGGTCGAATGATATCCTGGCCTTCGGGATAGGGAGGCACGTCGGCTAGATTTTCGGCCAGGGTTTTCCCGGTCACAGTCAGGCAATCGCCGTGCAACAGTCCCGCATCCAGCAGAATCTTCATCAGAGGTTGAATGCCGCCGATCTCGATCAGGTCAGCCATATGGTAGCGCCCGCTGGGTTTCAGGTCGGCCAGAACAGGCGTCCTTTGGCCGATCCGGGTGAAATCGTCCAGAGTCAGGTCGATGCCACAGGCATCTGCCATCGCCAACAGATGCAGCACCGAATTGGTGGATCCACCCAGGGCGATCACCATTGTGATGGCGTTTTCGAATGCCTGACGGGTCATGATATCCAGTGGTTTGATATCGAGTTCCAGCAGCCTCAGTACGGCTTTACCCGCAGCCTCACAGTCCTGTTGCTTTTCCATGGAAATGGCGGCCTGGGCGGAAGAGCCCGGCAGGCTCATTCCCAAAGACTCGATGGCCGAAGCCATGGTGTTGGCAGTGTACATGCCGCCACATGAGCCTGGGCCTGGAATCGCCTTGCTTTCGATCTGGTGCAGAGTCTTGTCGTCGATTTGGTCGTTGGCCCGGGCTCCGACCGCTTCGAATACTGAAACGATATCCAGTTTCTTCTCGCCCAGACAGCCAGGCAAAATGGTGCCACCGTAAACAAAGACCGCTGGCCGGTTGAGGCGGGCAATCGCCATCATGCAGCCGGGCATGTTCTTGTCGCAGCCGCCAATGGCCACCAAACCGTCGTAGCCTTGGCATCCCATGACCGTTTCTATGGAGTCGGCAATGACCTCCCTGGAGACCAATGAATATTTCATCCCTTCGGTGCCCATGGAGATCCCGTCGGAAATGGTGATGGTGTGGAACAGTACGGCTTTACCGCCATTGGCATCCACCCCCTGGATGGCATAGCTGGCCAACTGGTTGATGTGCATGTTGCAGGGTGTCACCATATTCCAGGTTGAGGCTATGCCGATCTGGGGTTTCTGGAAATCCTCGTCGCTGAAGCCCACGGCATGAAGCATGGCCCGGCTCGGGGCGCGTTCGAAACCGTCGACGATCTGGGCCGATTGGGGGCGTTTTTTATCGGTCATCGAGTATCAACTCCATCACTGTGTCTGTTCGTTTTGAAAAAATGAGCATCTGTCTAAAGGAGGTATGCCGTTCTCTGATTATCCGGAAAGACAGCTTGTCGGGTTAGAGGGAAGAAAGAGAATCCCAGTTGCGCTTTCGCCGCCAACCCAGACGGGGCAGGATCAGACCGAGCAGGATGCCTCCTGCAAGCACACCAGCACCAATCAGAAACCAACGTTGTGAACCCTCGCGGTCGAGGGTCTGATTCTTCAGTTTCAGTTGTTGGATCTGCCTCTCCTGATTGGCCACACGTTCACGCAACCGATTGCGTTCTTCCTCGATCTCCAGAGCATGGGCAGATGCATAGCGAACCCTCTTGAGTTCCTTTTCCAGTTGGCTGCTTCGCCTGTTCAACTCCGAAGCTTCAGTGGTCAACGCTCCCTTTGCCTGTTTGAGTGCCTCGAGTTCCGCTATGATTCTGGCGTTCTCAGCCTTGAGCTGAGTGATCTGTTCCGTGGCAGCCTGTAACTTCTGACGCGAACTGGGCTCCTCACTGAGATAGCGGGTCAGGATCCATCCTTCGGTTCCGTCAGTCAGCCGGACTTTGCTATAGCCACTTTTGGGATCTTGTTCCAGGACGGTGACAGCAGTTCCGCTGTACAATCGCCGCAGAATTTTATATTTGATACCTTTCCCCGCCCTAAGGTGTACTTCAATTCGGTCGGTGACATAGGCGGATTCTTCGGCGTTGGCTGTGGTATAAACAAGCAACAGCATGAATACGGCTGCAATCATTTTCATGCGAAGATTGGCTCCATCTTGGATATCAAGGTGACAGTGTCATTGTAACCCTCATGAGAGGTCGTTTCACCTGGCGACATTCATGGTTTCTGGATTTTCCCTGATTCGCAACTTGAAAGATGGCTCATGATGGCAAAGCTGAAATCTTGCCCTGGATTCAGCCGAAGGAATGGGGCAGTAGCAGGAATTCCAGCAACACTTTTTGGGCATGAAGACGGTTTTCGGCTTCATCCCAAACCACACTTTGATTTCCCTCCAGAACTTCGGCGCTGACCTCTTCTCCTCGGTGAGCAGGTAGGCAATGCATAAACAAGGCTTCTGGATGGGCGAGTTGCATGAGCTTGCTGGTGACCTGAAAATTCCGAAAAGCTTCGAATCGTTGTTGCTGTTCCTGTTCCTGGCCCATGCTGGCCCACACATCGGTAACGATGAGATTTGCCCCCTTGGCGGCTTCCTTTGGGTCATGGGTGAGAGAGACATGGGAAGCAGCGTCTTGAAGCAGCACTTTCTCCGGTTCATAACCCTTGGGGCAGGCGATGTTGAGATGGAAGTCCATCATCCTCGCGGCATTGATATAGGACTGGCACATATTGTTGCCATCCCCAATCCAGGCCACCGTGCATCCCCGGATATCCCCCCGATGTTCGAACCAGGTTTGCAAATCTGCCAATAGTTGGCAGGGGTGAAAGCGGTCTGTCAGAGCATTGATGACAGGAACCTCAGAGTACTCGGCAAATCTTTCCACCGTGTTGTGATGGTGGGTGCGGAGGGCGATGATGTCGACCATCCTGGAAAGCACCCTTGCGGTATCTTCAAGCGGTTCTCCGCGTTCTAACTGGGAATCCCTGGGAGAGAGAAAAATGGCGGCACCACCAAGTTGTACGATTCCAGCTTCAAATGAAACCCGGGTGCGGGTGGATGCCTTTTCGAAAATCATTCCCAATACCCGGTTTTTTAACGGTTCATAGGGAGCTTTCAGGCGTTTGCGTTCCATGGCACGCTGAATCAGCATTCTCAATTCTTCTGCCTGAAGATCCATCAGTGTAAGAAAATGGCGCGTTTTCACGATGTCATTCCTGAAATAAGGTCCACGACAGTACTGACCAACTGTTCCGCCTGGCCGTCATCCAGAATCAGGGGAGGAAGAAGTCTGATGACGTTGTTGGCGGTCACATTGATCAAAAGCCCCTTCTTGAGGGCTTCGGCAACCAGATGGCCGCAGGGTGCCTGCAATTCGATTCCCAGCATCAGGCCCTGGCTGCGTATTTCCTTCAACTGAGGCAAATGAGCCAGCTTTTGACAGAATCTGGCATGAAGGGCCTGTCCCAAAGAAGACGCGACAGGGATCAGGCTCTGTTCCTCGATGATACGAATCACCTCGAGAGCAACCCGGCAACCGAGGAAATTGCCACCAAACGTCGAGCCATGCATGCCGGCAGTGAGAATCTGTGCCGCCTTGCCTTTGGCCACACAGGCTCCGATGGGAAAGCCATTGCCCAGGGCCTTGGCCACAGTCAGGACGTCTGGGACGATGTTTTCACGTTGAAAGGCGAACCAGTGGCCTGTGCGCCCCATGCCAGTTTGGACTTCATCGAGCATCATCAACCAGTCGTTGCGATCACACAACGAGCGCAACTGTCGTAAATAGCCCCTATCCGGAATTCTGACGCCTCCCTCTCCCTGTAGGGGCTCCACCAAGACTGCGACGATGTCATGTCGGCCTGACAAGTCCTCCAAAGCGACCAAGTCATTGAAAGGAACCCGTATGAATCCCGGGACGAGGGGTTCGAAGCCCTGGTGGACCTTCGGGTTGCCTGTGGCGCTGAGAGTGGCCAGGGTACGGCCGTGAAAACTGCCTTCAGTGACAACAATCTTGGGCTCGGTGATATGACGGCTGGCTCCAAGGGCCCGGGCAATCTTGATGGCGCCTTCGTTTGCCTCTGCACCCGAGTTGCAGAAGAACACGTTTTCCATTCCGCTGAGCCGACAGAGCTCCTTTGCAAGCTGTTCCTGAGGTGGGATTTGGTACAGGTTGGAGGTATGCCAAAGTTGAGTTGCCTGGTCACAAAGAACTTTGCTCAGTTCTGGATGGGCATGGCCCAGATTGCACACTGCAATACCCGACAAGGCATCGAGATAGCGCCTGCCTTCCTGATCCCACAGCCATGCACCTTCCCCCCTGACAAAGGCAATGGGCAGGCGGGAGTAAGTAGGCATCACAGAGGAACTTGTGTGATCGCGATGGTCAATCAATTCAGTCATTCAGATTATTGGTTTGTGGTGGCATGCAATGATTGCACATTGCCGAGGTGCAATCTTTTCCCTTCCAGAAAAAAGTTCCAAAAATAAAAGGCAGCCACCAGACTGCCTGAGAAACCCATTCTATGTAAATCCTCTCTCAGGGACAATAGAAGTGTTTGAAATGTTGAATTGTTAATCCACAACTTTTTGTGGTGTCCACCATACTTAAAGACGGAAACAGGGTGAGAATTGAAATATAATCTTAAGAGTAAAGAGCGCATCGTTGGGAGGATGTCATGCGTTGGATTGGATTGATATGCCTCGGCGTCTTTTTCGTCAAAGCGGGATGGGCGCTTGAGATTCGGGGAATCCGCTATTGGAATGCACCGGATCATGTGCGTCTGGTGTTGGATACCTCAGGCCCCGTCAAGCCCAGCGTCTTTGGGTTGGAAAATCCCTCCCGCCTGGTTTTGGATATGCGCGGCGTCAAATTGGGTGCCCCACTTCCCAAACCGGATGAATCCACCCCGTTGTTGCGGGGGGTACGCAGTGGGCGGCCGAAGCCCGGTGTCCTGCGTCTGGTGCTCGATTTGAAGTCGCGCGTGCGCCCGAAAATTTTCACCTTGTCTCCCAATCAACACTATGGGCACCGCTTGGTCGTGGATCTCTATGGCGCCAATGCCAAGCCGGACAATGTTGTCAAGCGAACCCCCAAAACACTCAAACTTCGTGATGTAGTGGTGGCGATTGATGCAGGTCATGGAGGGGAGGATCCGGGGGCGATTGGACGTCGGGGTACGCGGGAGAAGGATGTGGTGCTTTCCATTGCCCGAAAGCTGGCCAAGCTGATAGATAATACCCCAGGAATGAGAGCCGTACTGATTCGCAAAGGGGATTACTATGTTCCCCTGCGTCGACGGATAAATCTGGCCCGCAAGGCGCGTGCTGACCTGTTCATATCCATTCATGCCGATTCATTCAAAAATTCCCACGTCAGCGGTGCAGGTGTTTATGTCCTGTCCGAACGTGGGGCGTCAAGCGAAGCTGCACGCTGGCTGGCTGCACAGGAAAATGCTTCAGATCTCGTTGGCGGAGTCAGCCTGGATGACAAGGATGATGTACTGGCAAAGGTATTGTTGGACTTGTCCCAGACTGCCACCCGGGAGCATAGTCAGATGCTTGCCCGGGAGGTCCTGTTCGAGCTGACCCGAATTGGCCGAATACATCATCATGGGGTTCAACAGGCAGGTTTTGTGGTCCTCAAATCTCCGGACATTCCTTCGGTATTGGTTGAAACCGCCTTCATCTCCAACCCTCAAGAAGAGCGGAGGCTGCGTAGTTCCAAGTATCAATGGTACTGGGCCAAGGCGATTCACCGGGGGGTCCGCGATTACTTCAGACGCCATGCCCCTCCAGGTACATTGTTGGCTTCAGAACGGCGTCATACCATCATTCGGGGTGAGACTCTGGCCAAGATTGCCCGCAAATACGGCATCAGTATGCAGCGTCTGATGCTTTACAATGAACTCAATGGTACGCGTATCAAAGCCGGGCAGATTCTCAAGATCCCGATAGGCGGATGAGCAGGATTCATCTGCTACCCACGCAGTTGATCAATCAGATCGCTGCGGGGGAGGTCGTTGAGCGCCCCGCCTCGGTAGTCAAGGAGTTGGTGGAAAATAGCCTGGATGCCGGTGCCGATAAAATCGAGGTTGGGATCGAGGCGGGTGGAATCCAACAGATCCGGGTACGTGACAATGGTTCGGGCATTGCCAGGGACGAGTTGCCACTGGCGGTTGCCCGCCACGCCACCAGCAAGATCGCCAGTCTGGATGACCTGCTTCAGGTGAGGACGTTGGGGTTTCGTGGCGAAGCCCTGCCCAGCATCGCCTCGGTAGCACGTTTGGAGTTGGTGTCGCGGACTGAAGGAGAACCATGTGGATGGCGGCTGGTGGTGAATCCTTCCGGTGAAACAGATGCTCCCGTTCCCGTGGCCCATCCTCAAGGAACGACGGTGACCGTTGCCGACCTGTTTTACACCATTCCAGCCAGGCGCAAATTCCTACGTGCCGAAAGGACAGAATTCGGCCATATCCAACAATATCTCGAACGGTTGGCTTTGAGTCGCTTCGATGTGCAATTCCTGCTCAAACATAATCAGCGGGAGATTTTTAAGCTTGGTCCCATTTTTTCCCCGGACCAGTGGGGTGAGCGGGTGGCGGCGGTTCTGGGGCGGGAATTCATCGAGCAGGCGCTCGAGATCGAATTTTCCACCGAGGGAATGCGTCTTTGGGGGTGGTTGGGGCTGCCAGCCATTGCACGACGTCAGGCCGACAGGCAGTATTGGTTTATCAACGGTCGTCCCGTTCGTGACAAGTTGCTGACTTTCGCCCTGCGCAGTGCCTATCGCGACGTGCTTCCGGGAGATCGTCAGCCGGCGGTCCTGCTGTATCTGGAGATCGATCCCAGGCAGGTGGATGTCAATGCCCATCCTGCCAAACTCGAAGTCAGATTTCGTGATTCGCGCTGGGTGAGGGACTTCATTTCACAATCTTTGTATCGGGCCCTTGGGGAGTCGCGTCCCCGGGGAGATGTGCCCACCGAGCCTCGTTCCACAGCCGATGCCTGGAAAGCAGCGGGCTATCCTGGGCCTCCGGGTGGACAGGTGAATGAATCGTTGGCATTCTACGAATCGTTGCATCCGAGTCAGTCCCAATCGCAGCAATTCCCAGCCCAGATTCAGGAACAAGATAAAGCCGAAGATGCTGGGCGGCCTGTCCCTCCTTTAGGTTATGCCGTTTCCCACCTGCACGGGATCTATATTCTTGCAGAAGCCGAACAGGGATTGGTGATTGTCGATGCCCATGCCGCTCACGAACGCATCATTTATGAGAAACTCAAAAGCCAGATTGAAACCGAACAGGTTGTCCGTCAACCGTTGCTATTGCCAGTGAAAGTCAAGGCAAGTCCCCGTGAGGTGGATCTGGTGGCGCGTCATCGGGAGCTCCTGTTTCAATTGGGTTTGGAGGTGGACAACATAGGTCCTGAAACCTTGGTGATCAGGGCGCTGCCGGCAGTTCTGGCGAAAGCCGATGCCGAGCGGCTGGTCAGGGAAGTGATCGCCGAATTGGATCAGTGCGAAACTGCGTCGGAGGTCCAGTCCTCGGTTCATGAGCGTCTGGCGACATGTGCTTGTCATCAGGCAGTGAAAGCAGGGCAACGGCTTAGTCGGGACGAGATGAACGCCTTGCTGCGAGAATTGGAACGGACCGAACGGGGCAATCAGTGTAACCATGGCCGTCCGACCTGGGTGACCCTCGATTTCCAGACTCTGGACAAGTTCTTTCACCGTGGCCGTTGATGTTGGCTGATGCAGATTGCTCATTCTCGGCTGTAGTTGCGATACTGGTGCATCGCATCCCCGGTTTTCTTTGGTCCGCATACACCGATTGCACTTTGCAGGCGAATCCGTGTGGCAATCAAGGTGACATTGCAGGGCCTTCAATCCGACCAAATTGATTGTGGATGACGGAACTGTATGAGCCATGATGGTAAAAAACCCTTAGCCTTGTTGATCATGGGGCCGACGGCTTCCGGCAAGTCGGTACTGGCTGTGGAACTGGCGAGAATGCTAAGCGGGGAAATCATCAGCGTCGATTCCAGTCTGGTCTATCGGGGCATGGATATAGGAACCGCCAAACCCTCTGTCAGCTTAAGATCAGAAATCCCCCATCACCTGATTGATATCCTCGATCCCTCCGAAGCCTATACGGCAGGGCGGTTCCGCAGTGAAGCGATGACGCTGATTGAGTCGATCCTGCATCGTGGATGTTTCCCGATTCTGGCTGGTGGCACCATGTTGTATTTCAATGTCCTGTTGAGAGGGCTGGCGGATTTGCCAGAGGCAAATCCTGATCTCAGAGCGCGCATCGATGCCGAAGCCTCCCAAAAAGGATGGCCTGCGCTCCATGAGCGGTTGGCAGCGATTGACCCCCAGGTCGCCAGGCGAATCCATCCCAACGATGCCCAAAGAATCCAACGAGCACTGGAGGTCTATGAACTCACGGGCAGGCCTATGAGCCAATGGTGGGCCCACGGAAAGGAGGATGTCTTGCCTTTCCGGGTAATCAAGGTGGCCGTCGCGCCGTCTAGTCGCGAGGAACTGCACCGAAGGATCGCACTGCGATTTCACGAGATGTTGCAACAAGGCCTGGTGGGTGAAGTCCGCAGGCTGTGGCAGCGCGGTGATCTTCATCCAGGATTGCCATCGATGCGAGGGGTGGGATATCGTCAGGTATGGCAGTATCTCGAAGGCCACTATGACTATGCCTCAATGGTAGAAAAGGCCCTGATTGCCACACGCCAGTTGGCCAAGCGCCAGTATACCTGGTTGCGACGGGAGCAGGAGATACTATGGTT
>JALVSV010000329.1 GCA_027024125.1 Methylothermaceae bacterium
CCCTTCACCTCCAGGCGGATACTCAGATTGCCATCGCCATGGGCGATGTCCTGAAGTTTGAGCCCCAGATCGGTCAGGGGATCGACCACCAGGCGTTTGGTGGCCAAAAACAAACCCAAAGCCACCACCAGGGCAGCACCGCCCAACAACCCCAAGGCCTTTGCCACATTGGCTGCAATGACGGCATCGGCATCGTCGAGCGGGGTCACGATCTCAAAGGCCCCGTGCAGATCGCCCACTTTTTCGTTCTCCATGGGATAGCCCAGAATATCCCTGCCGTCCTCTCTACCCCACAGTTCCCGGGATTGCTCAGGATCACCGTGGCAGATCAGACATTGCGCCTGTAATCTGACGGGGCGGAAATAGCGCATGCTATTGGTCTCCTCGTCCAGCACCTGATAGTCCTGAGCCTCGGGGTGGGTGGCGAAGTATTCCAGCACGTCTGCCTCTATCGCATCGGGTTCGTTGTCGGGGTTGCGCGCCCCTTTTCTCGGGATTCTGAGACTATAGCCATTGTCCCCGGCATTGGCCCGAATCACGTTCCAGGCAACGACGATGGGAACCGTGGAAAAAATCTTGGTCTTGGCCTCGCTTTCATCATCGAGAGCACTGAACATCCGCAGCAGGGAAGGAGTGTAATTTTCCATTTCCCATTGCTTGGCGACATGATCCTGCACTGTCTCTGCCACCTGGATAATGCTGCGCGCCTTACGTGCCTCGGCCTCGATAGCCGTGGCACGCTGCTGCGCCGCATAGGCCCAGAGCAAACAGCCGGTCACCAGAAATATCAACGCCAGCACCACCAGCACCAAACGCATTCCAACGGAATTCCAGTTCATCCTTCCACCTCATACGAACCTATGGCTATGTTCAAAAACTATAGTCCAAAACCGCTTTTCTGGTATGACTGCGCTACAATCTTTATTTTCCACATCAGCAACCAGGAGGTCGCTCATGAGCAATCTGGATCAACTTCGTCACGGACTGCAAAGCGCCGTCGACTCCATCGCCGAAGGCTGGCGCTCGCTACGCGAACGAGCGTCCCATGCATTGACCCGCTTCACCCACCAGCAAAAGGACCAGAGCCCCACCGAGCAATTGATGGCCAACGCCTCGAGATGGGGGGTTCTGGCCGCGGAAGTGAAAGAAGAATCCGACGCCATCGTGGTCAAGCTGGAAGCGCCGGGCATGGAACCGGATCAGTTCGATATCGAGATCGTCAACGACATCCTGGTGGTACGCGGGCACAAAGTCGCCGAACACGAGGAGAAGACCGGCCGCTACTATCTGCTGGAACGGGCCTACGGGGCCTTCGAACGCGCTATCCCCCTGCCCGCCCCGGTGGACGAGAGTCAGTCCCGGGCAACCTACCGCCGTGGCGTGCTCACCATCACCCTGCCCAAGAGCGGTGTTCACCTGAGCCGCAAGATCCCCATCAAGGCGACATGATCGGTATCTTGCCGCCCCCCTTCCGGAGGGCGGCAAGACGCTCACGATTACGATACCCGGGCCGGCCGGATATCCTGGAGATTGCGGAAACACACCGTCCGTGCGGTCTCCAGAAATCCTTTCACATAAGCCAATTCCTCCTCTTCCTCCCGGACCGCTCCATATAACGTCCCCCACATGGAATCAGGCCCAAAAGGCCGGGCAGTGACGTAGTGCTTTTGCAGGGATTCGGTCAGCGCCCAGTTTGGCAGGACACAGACACCCCGGCGACTGGCCACCAGCTGAAGCATCATCGCGGTCAGTTCACAGGTTCGATGCCCCAGAGGCTGAACACCGGCAGGATCGAGCACCTTCCTGAACACATCGAGTCTTTCCCGCTCTACTGGATAGGTGATCAACACCTGGTCGGCCAGATCATCCGGGGCGATCCAGGTTTTGCCGGTGAGTGGGTGATCCGGTGCCATCGCCAACATCACCTCGAAAGAGAACAGCGGCTCGTAGACCACCCCGTCGATGGATTGCGGGTCCGAACTGATGACCAGATCCACGTCACCCCGCTTCAAGGCAGGCAAAGGCTCGAAACTGAAACCCAGGGTCAGGTCCATCTCGACATCGGGCCAGTCCTCCCGGTACACATCCATGGCAGGCAACAGCCACTCGAAGCAACTGTGGCATTCGATGACGATGAACAACCGCCCCGCCTCGCCCCCACTCATACGAACAAGATCGCGTTCGGCCGCCTGCACCTGGGGCAGCACCATGTCTGCCAGGGAGAGCAGTCGCTTACCAGCGGTGGTGAAGGTCAAGGGGCGGCTCTTGCGGATCACCAGCGAGGTGCCGACCTGATCCTCCAGCGCTTTCAGCTGGTGGGACAAAGCCGACTGGGTCAGGTGCAGACGTTGCGCGGCTCCCACCAGACTACCGGTCTGTTTGAGCATTTTCAGGGTCCGCAAATGTTTGAGTTCCAGATACATGATTTTTTCTCAAGTAATTCTGAAATATCATCAATTGAATTCATAGATGACTGTAGCCATACTTGGCGTCGAATTCAATTCAAGTGAACCCACCACAGAGATCGCAGAGCAAATGGATTGGAAGAAGCTCGGCATCCATGTACTGAGTCGTGATTCACGACATCAATCATTACAGAAATCTGTAGGGTGCATTCCATGCACCAATGATTCGTGCGCAGAGCGCACCCTACGGAGGGTCATGCCGCATCCCATGCAGAAATGCAGGGTACATTCCATGCACCAAGAAGCACCACCGTTCTCTGCGTCTCTGCGGTGAAAAAAAATCAAGGAGATCAGATCATGACCAAAGCCCACAATCTCGGATTTCCCCGCATCGGTCTGGAGCGGGAAATGAAACGTGCCGTCGAGGCCTATTGGCAAGGCGGCATCGACAGGCAAAGACTGGAAATCTGCGGCGAAGAACTGCGCCGCAGGCATTGGCAACTGCAACTGGAAGCGGGGCTGAACCTGATTCCGGCAGGGGACTTCAGCTGGTACGACCACGTCCTGGACACCAGCGCGATGCTCGGTGCGATTCCCAAGCGATTCGGACATTGCGAAGGAGAAGTGGGCCTGGATACCTATTTTCGCATGGCCCGCGGCCGCGCGCCCACAGGAAAGCCGCAACCGGCCTGTGAAATGACCAAGTGGTTCGACACCAATTATCACTACATCGTGCCTGAACTGACAGCAGAGATGGAGTTTGCCGTTTCCACAAGCAAGCTCTTCGATGAATTCAACCAGGCCCGGGAAATGCTCGGAGATCGCGCCAAACCAGTGCTGCTCGGCCCCCTGTCGTGGTTGTGGCTGGGGAAATGCATCAATCACGGTTTCGACAAACTGACCCTGCTGCCAAAACTGCTGCCGGCCTATGGCGAGATCCTTTCCCGGCTACGCAGCCAGGGAGCAGAATGGGTTCAGATCGACGAGCCCATTCTCGCCCTGGACCTCCCGATGGCTTGGCAAAGTGCCTTCGAGAGGACTTACACCCAGCTTCAGGTCAGGGGACTGAAGCTGCTCCTGGCCGTCTATTTCGGTCCCCTGGCCGACAATCTGAAACTGGCCTGCGGACTGCCCGTGGCCGGTCTCCACGTGGATGCCGTGCGGGCCCCGGCCGAACTGAACCGGGTATCGGACTGGCTGCCAACGCACAAGGTCCTGTCGGCAGGCGTCATCGATGGCCGCAACATCTGGCGCAGTGACCTGGATGACAAACTGGAACAGCTGGCTCCATTGCAACAACAGCGCGGAGAAAACCTTTGGGTCGCCCCCTCCTGTTCCCTGCTGCACACCCCGGTGGACCTGGCGATTGAAACTTGGCTGGACCCTGAACTCAGGAGCTGGATGGCCTTCTCGGTGCAGAAGCTGGAGGAAGTCGTGGTCCTCAGACGAGCCCTGGACAGCGGACGGAAACAGGTGTCGAAGCAGCTGAAAGAAAGCCGCCTAGCCCTCGAATCGCGCCGCAGTTCCAGCCGTGTCACCAGTCCCCCGGTTCGCCAGCGGCTGGCCGCCATCACGGAAGACATGGCAAGTCGCCACTCCGCTTATCCGCAGCGCAGGCAGCTACAGCACGCCAAACTGAATCTGCCGCTGCTGCCAACCACCACCATCGGATCCTTCCCCCAGACCCCGGAGATCCGCGCCAAACGGCGTGCTTTCAGGAACGGCGAAATCGGGGAGGCTGAATACTCCCAATTCCTCAAGCGGCAGATCGCCTTTACCGTGGAAAAACAGGAGGAATACGGCCTGGACGTGCTGGTTCACGGCGAACCAGAAAGAAACGACATGGTAGAATAC
>JALVSV010000330.1 GCA_027024125.1 Methylothermaceae bacterium
CGGCTGACCACTAGATGCAGTTCACGCGAGGCCAGAGGTTTGGGCAGAAACTCCAAATCGCGTCTCTGCTTTCCAAAGTGACGTGCCAACTCGTAGCGCAGCGTACGCTCGTCACCTACCATCAAACCGATACTTCCAGACAGCAGTTCCACGATATTCGGTACTACATGGGTCTCAGGCGCTCTGGTAAATCCAGCGGCCCGGTCAAATTCGGGGGAGTAGGCATAACCATACACCACGCCAATACGCAGGCCCTTAAGATCATCGAGGCTTTGATAGCTGAAAGGCGTCCCACGGCGCTTGAGAAATTTGATTTCGTTGGTGAGATAGGGTTCCGAGAATAGAAAGTCACGTTCTCGTTCCGGGGTATACCAAGCCGCGGCAATCACCGCTGTCTCTCCGGCCTTGGCAGCAGACAGGGTACGTTCCCAGTCTTCGAACTTTATCACCACCCGGTAACCGGAACGTTCCAATGCTGCCGTGACGATGGAAACGGCCAGTCCCTGACCCGGCAATTTAGGATCCACGTAAGGAGGCCAGATACTGGTGCCAACCACGAGTTCCCGATCCTGCGCGGGAGCTATCGTCATTGAGGTAATCAAAAAGAGCAACGCCACGACTCTTAGGCAGGATTTGGCACGACTCCACCTATACATACACAGCGCCACAGACGTTTCAGCGGTCAAAGACATCTTTCCAGATCCGAAAATCAATCATTCTAGAGAGCTTGCGAAGCTCGATCAAAACTTACGCGCTTAAAGTTGGAATTGAATAATAATGATGAGGGCAACGCAAATATGAAGGCAAACAGTTCTCGTCGATCAAAATTCGGTTGACCAGGCATCCCTGCCTCGTGAATGATCTGGCAGCCCAAGAAACCGGAACACCTTCTTCCATCCCTGTCATTGCTCACCCTTCAGCCCGGTGGTTGATTTGAACCACAACCTACCGGTTGAAATCCCCCATATCACGTCTTCATAAGCCACAAAGACCTGATTCCCCGGGGTCTTATAGATTGGCATGTATTATGCTTTTGAATCCTGGTGATTTCATTTACGACTAGGAGCCACCATGAGTGAAGTGATTGACCGTTCCCGATTGCCCGCGACTGGTCTGGCCGGATTGAAAGAGAATTGGCGGAATGACCTGATCGCTGGCTTCCAGATCTTTCTCATCGCCCTGCCATTGTGTCTCGGAATCGCGATGGCCTCCAACTTTCCGCCCATGGCCGGCATCATCGCCGCATTCGTGGGTGGGCTGGTGGTGTCACGCATCAATGGTTCCCATATCACCATTTCCGGACCGGCCGCAGGTCTCATCGTGGTCACCCTGGGAGCGGTGGAAACGCTCGGAGGCGGGGATCCGGTTGCCGGCTATCACCGTGCCCTCGCAGCCATCGTAGTCGCCGGAATATTACAGATCGTGCTGGCACAACTGAAAGCCGGCCGTTTCGTCGCTCTGGCACCGGCTTCGGTGGTTCACGGCATGCTGGCGGCGATTGGCATCATCATCATCATCAAACAGTTCTACGTCATGATCGATGTCACACCGGAGGGCGAATTGCTGGAAAACCTGGCTGCCATTCCGCACGCCTTTGGTGAAATGAATCCTGAGATCGCGGTCATCGGCTTCGTCAGTCTGGCGATCATGATTCTATGGGAGATCCTTCGCCCCAGGATCAGGCTGCTGCAGATCATTCCGGCTCCCATCGTCGTGGTGGCGGTGGGTCTGGCACTGGGTCTGTATTTCGACCTGGAGCACCCGCACAAATATTCCTGGCATTCCACATTTTACAAGGTTGGTCCTCAGGAATTGCTTCCGGTGCCGCAAAGTTTCCTCGATGGTTTCGCCTTCCCCGATTTCTCCATGGTCGCCAGTGGCGCATTCTGGATAGCGGTGATCAGCATCTGCCTGGTGTCCAGCCTGGAAACCCTGTTGTCAGCTGCGGCAGTGGACAAACTCGACCCCTGGCAGCGCCAGACTGATCTCAACAAGGATTTGCGTGGACTGGGCATCGGCACTTCGATATCCGGTGCCATCGGCGGCCTGCCAATGATCTCGGAAATCGTTCGTAGCACCGCCAACATCCAGTTCGGTGCCCGTACCCAGTGGGCCAATTTCTTCCACGGTCTGTTCATGGTGGTATTCGTGGCCCTGTTCCCAACTATCATCCATGAAATCCCCAAGGCCGCTCTGGCCGCCCTGCTGGTGTTCACAGGCTACAAGCTGGCTTCCCCGAAAGAGTTCTACAAAACCTGGGAGATTGGCAGGGAACAGCTGTTTCTGTTCGTACTCACCATCGTGGCCGTACTCGCCACCGATCTTCTGATCGGAGTGGCGATCGGGATCGCCGCCAAGATCCTGCTGCATCTCTTTCGCGGAGTGAACCTGAAACAACTGTTCAGCATCGCCTTCCAGGTGGAACAAGCCGGTCCGGATACCTGGCACGTGCGCATTGACGGGGTGGCCATCTTTTCCAATTTTCTGTCATTGAAAAGCACCCTTACCGAGTTGCCCAGGGGCAAGAAGATCGTCATCGATCTTTCCAATGCCGATTTCATCGACCACACAGTGATGGAATTCATCCACGAATTCTGTGAGGACTATGAAAAACGTGGCGGCCATTGCGAGATCCATGGACTGGAGGCCCACGAGGCCGTTTCCAGCCATCCCCTGGCGGCACGCAAACGCCTCAGCCCGGAAAAGCTGCTCGATCGTTTCCTGGAGATTCGTGAAACCGATAACCTGGTCGAAGTGAAGATTAAAGGCGCCGCCCTCATGGAGGCGATCCAAAAACGAATGATGGATCAACTGGATCAGCTCCCCCACGATAAAAAGGTCGTGTTCGATCTGTCGGACGCCTGGTGTTTCACCCAGCCACCCTTGGACTACATCAATACCTTTGTCAGCGAACGCCCCTCGGATCGTTGCGAAGTCCGGGGACTGGAAGGCAAACCTGTCACATCGGACAAGCAATCATGATTCGTAATCTCGTTGCCACCACGATTCAGCAAACCGGCCTCAAGACCCGACAGGGGCTGACCTTTGCGATCGGAGAACTGAAGCGTCATCCACAGATCCTGTTTGCCCTGACAACAGGACTGCTACTTGTCACCGCTTACTGGGGTATCCAGGGGCGAAACGCGTCCCTGCCTTTCAGTCTGCTGGCAGTGGCTTTCTCCCTGGCTTCCGGCTTCATTGGCCTTGGCGCCGACCGCCACCCCAGGTTGTTACGTCATGCCAGCTTTCTGCTCCTGGGTCTGTCAGGGATCGCCGGCCTGCTGGGTGGCGGCACTGCCCTGATCGGACAGGCGGCGGTCGATCTGACCCTGCCGTTGGGGCTGCCCTGGCTGTCCTGGCATCTGCATATCGATGCCCTGTCCGGTTTCTTTCTGTGCATCATCAGCGTAGTGCTGCTGGCGATCTCGGTCTTTGGACCCCATTACGTGAGGGAATATGAACATGGGCCCCATCCCCTCTCCCTACTGGCCCTGGCCACCGGGCTGTTCATAGCCGGGATGCAACTGGTGTTGCTCGCCGCGGACGCCTTTTTCTTCATGATTGCCTGGGAACTGATGTCGGTAGCCAGTTATTTTCTGGTGGCCTATTCCCACGAACACGCGGCCAACCGCCACGCCGCCTTCATCTATCTGCTGATGGCGGAAATCGGCGCCCTGTTCATCATTCTGGCTTATGGGGTACTGGTGGGCTTCGGCGACGGATTCACCTTTATCGCCATGAAACAGGCCACCCTGACACCGCTATGGTCATCGGTGGCTTTCGTCCTGGCACTGGCCGGCTTCGGCATGAAAGCCGGGATCGTTCCCCTGCACGCCTGGCTGCCGGAAGCCCATCCGGTCGCCCCTTCCCATATCTCGGCACTGATGTCGGGGGTGATGCTCAAAGTGGCAGTCTATGGCTTCATCCGCTTCACCTTCGACCTGTTGGGGGACCTGCTGTGGCAATGGGGGGTGGTAGTGCTGGTATTGGGCGCCGCCTCGGCGGTTCTGGGTGTGCTCTACGCCCTGATGCAGCACAATCTCAAGCGGCTACTGGCCTATCATTCGGTGGAGAACATCGGCATCATCTTCATGGGGCTGGGCCTGGCCATCCTGTTCTACAGCGATGGTCATCCCACCCTGGGCGCCATCGGCCTCATAGCCGCCCTCTACCACACCCTGAATCACACCATCTTCAAAAGCCTTTTGTTCCTTGGGGCCGGGGTCATCCTGCAG
>JALVSV010000331.1:0-1739 GCA_027024125.1 Methylothermaceae bacterium
ATTCCCATCTGACCCTGCCGGCCGATTCCAGGTCATTGGACGAATTGCAACAACGGGATCTGGTGCCTTTTCGGCGTCTGATCCAGGAGGGCCTGGAGGCGGTGATGTGTGCCCATGTGGTCTATCCTGAAGTCGATGATCTCCCTGCCGGATTCTCGCCTGTATGGCTGCGTCAGATCTTACGTCGGGACCTGGATTTCGACGGAACCGTTTTCAGCGACGATCTGGCGATGGAGGGAGCTGCCTGTATCGGCGATTTTCCAGCGCGGGCGGAGGCTGCCCTGGAAGCTGGTTGTGATATGCTGCTTGCCTGTAATTGCCCTGGTGAAAGCGTTGCGCTGCTGGACAAGGTTTCCTGGTGCAAGGATGCTGATCGCGGCAGGCGGATTGGCAACTTGTACGCACGTCCTGCCAGCTTTACAGAGGCGGAAATGGCAGCTGCCAGAGGACAAATAGAACAACTGATAACAGAATGAATGGGAGAACCCGATGACTAGCACACAAAAGATTTTGCTGTCCATCTTTGCCGGACATATTGTCCTGATCATTTTTTTTGGGGCTTTCAAATTTGAGAAGATCACCCTGTTTCTCTATAGCGGAACCTGGGTGGGGATCGCCTTGGCGATGTTCATGTTTCCGAGGACTAGCTTTGGCCAAAAGGCCCAGATCATTGGAGCCGTTTTCGGAGTGCAGATCGTGGCATTTGTCGTCATGGATTATTTCGTTCATCTGAGCGATCTGATGCTGGAAGAAATCGGCTTTCTCTCCATCGGGGTCTGGACTGGGATACTGATCGGAAATTTGGTTCGCCTGATAGAAAAACTCGAGCAGCGGCTGATAGCTTTGAGACAAGAAATGATTCAACCGGAAAGGGAAGGTGATGGTTGACCTGAAGGAAATCGAACAGGTCAAATCCGATGCCGAGCTTCTCTATTCTGAGGAAGAGGTGGAGCAGGCTATCGATCGCCTGGCCACCCAGATCACCTTGGATCTTGAGAACACCAATCCGGTGGTGTTGTGCGTTCTCAACGGTGGTATCGTGATCACCGGAAAATTGCTTGACCGGCTACCATTTCTACTCGAACTCGATAGTGTCCACGTCACCCGGTATGGAGGAAGAACCAAGGGCAGTGACCTGCGATGGCTGCACAAACCCAATATTGATTTGCAGGGGCGGACAGTGATGCTGGTGGACGATATTCTCGACGAAGGTTATACGCTCGCGGCTATCCGCGACTATTGTCTGGAGAAAAGGGCGAAAGACGTTCGTATCGGTGTCCTTCTCGACAAGCATTTGCCATTTTCCAAGCCATGCCGGGCGGACTATGTGGGTCTCGAATGCCAGAATCGGTATGTATTCGGTTGCGGTATGGACTACAAGGGCTATCTGCGCAACCTGGCTGGAATCTATGCTTGCAGGGAGAATGGATGAAGCTGGGAATCATAGGGGGTTCCGGGCTTGGAAAACTGGACGAACTGGAAGATATCCATAGCGAAACGTTGAGCACCGCTTACGGCAGGCCTTCCGCCCCCCTGGTCCATGGGCGTTTGGAGGGAGTGGAGGTGGTTTTTCTGCCGCGTCACGGTCAGAGTCATTCCCTGCCTCCCCATCTTATCAACTATCGGGCCAATCTGGCTGCTCTGAAGCAAAGTGAAGTCACTCATGTGATTGGAGTGGCTGCCGTTGGGGGGATTACCCAGAGGATGGCCCCTCAGAAGCTGGTGGTGCCTGATCAGAT
>JALVSV010000331.1:1749-4222 GCA_027024125.1 Methylothermaceae bacterium
ACTGCAGCTTGGGCTCGAATTGATCGATGGGGGATGCTATGGCTGCACCCAGGGACCACGTCTGGAAACTTCAGCCGAAATCCTGAGGATGGAGCGTGATGGATGTGACCTGGTGGGCATGACCGGAATGCCTGAAGCTGTTCTGGCACGTGAACTGAATATGGATTATGCCTGCCTTGCCGTGGTGGTCAACTGGGCAGCAGGCAAAAGCGAAGGGATCGTATCCATGGAGGAGATCGAAAGACAGTTGGAGGACGGAATGCTGAAAGTGAGACATCTGCTGACAACATTGGGGGAAATGCTAAACAGGCTTTCCGAAAGCCTGTCGGACTTTCAGCTCCCTAATGAATGATCAAATGGCCTTATCCTGATGACCGGTCACCGAGAAGCGCCATGGCCGATCCATTTGTTCCGCTTGATCGCAGGACCACGTCATCTAAACACGTAAAGGAGTGATTGAAGGGGCGGGTGGTCTGACTCGAAAGCCTCGCCGGCAGGGAAGCCGGCGTGGAGCCTGCAGGGGCGAGCCCGGACCGAAAGTCCAGTGAACTTTCGCAGACGGGTGAGCGCCCAAACAGGGAAGTTTGGGCAGGGCTTTCTTGCGCAGCAGGACTGCACAGCAAGAAAGTATTCACGGCGTTTTTCGAAGCAGACCACCCGCCCCGGCATGAATAGATGACGGGCCCTGGGCATTGGTGTGCATCGGATGGAATTTGAAGAGGATGCATGCATTGAGGGTAACCGAGGGGGAGAAGCTCTTCGTTACGAAAAAACAGCAGCAGATTTCCAGGAATTTCTGTAAAAACCCAATCAGCTGACATGGAACACCCCCATGATCAACCGTTGAGACGTTAAATCCGACAAGCTCCTGGCGAGTCATTGTTACTCCACAATAAAGGATTCCGACTCTTCAATTTCGATCCCACCCGCGTTGAAGGTGGTCGTCAGGGAATAATTTCCAGGTGGGGCTTGGGGAGCGACCTTGATAAATGCATCCACACTCCATCTTCCCGGTTTGAACTCAAAGTTTTCCATATCGTCGGTGAGGACGGGGTGCCCCTGATAATATATCGCGCGGGTCAGTTTTCCTCTGACGATGCTGGCCTCTTTTGATGGGCACATGACATAGATCATGTGATGGTTCAGCTCTTGGCCGGCTGGAAGCTGAGGTGGCAGCAGCTCGTTGGTCTCGACCAGAATGAAAGGCAGCATCAGCTTGTCGCATTGATATTGCTGCCAAACCGTTTGTGGTTTGCTTATCAATTCGTCTCCTGGTTTGCGCATCCCTTTTACAGTATTCCAATAGGCGGTCTGGATGGATTTTGTGAAATCATTCCAATAGGCTTTGGAATCGGCGCAGGAAACCAATGCCAGCCATATCCCAGTGAGAAGGAAATAATTAAGCATCATTGCTCGCTTCTTTTTCACCGTTGACACGAAACTCCTTCCGTTACCGGGCGGCATCATTTCCGAATCTCCCAGCCTTGTGAGGGCCTGATTGGGCTGGGTGAAGATGTGACGGGTTTGGGCGTTTGCGTCTTCTTCTTTCGGACAGTTTTACGTTTGGCTGGTTTTGTTGGGAAACGTTGTTGAACTGGTGGAATGGACTTGTCGACGAGGTTAGTGGATGGAACCTCTGATTCAGTTTTTTTATTTGGAAATGTGAGGGACCCTTCAAATGTTGGTCTTTGGGATGACAACGTATCCTGCCGTTCCGGTTTTGGGCCTGAGACTGCAGGAGGACCGGGCAAGTCCAATGGCTGTTTAATTCCTGGGGATGGCAAACTGAACGACTTGGCGGCGGATAGTGGGTCACTGTCGGTTGTCAGTTTTTGATACCAAGCTACACTCACGATGGCCAGAGCGATAATCAACAAGAAAACGGAAAGGGCGATACCTGGATATTGCCTGATCGTTCTGATAACCACCGCTCCTTTGGGCAACAGGGGCTCCTTGTGAGCAGTCTGTGTCCTGGCATAGGGCATGCCCTCTTGCGAAGGAGACCGGGCTGCGGGTACGGCCATGCTCTGGGTTTCCACCGCTTCAATGACCGGTACGATATCCTTCTGTGCCGCCGGAAGGCGAGAGGTCGCATCGACGATCTCTGCCAGTTCGTTGGCGAAGGCTGTAGCATTGTCGTAACGCTCACCAGGTGTTTTGGCAAGTGCGGTCATGACGGCAGAGTTGAGCCTGGCTGGAATATCTGTAGCCAGTTTTATCACCGGCAGGGGGACAGATTCAACTTGTTGTCTGATCAATGCATAATCGGTGGTGGCCTGAAAAGGCAATCTGCCAGAGAGCATCTCGTAGAGCACGATTCCAAGGGAATAAATATCTGAGCGTGGGTCCACCTCTTGGCCCTGGATTTGTTCCGGAGACATGTATTCCAGTGTGCCTATCAGGTGACCGGTCTTTGTCATGCGGGCGGTTTGGAGGATGCGGGCGATGCCAAAGTCCATCAGTTTGAGCTGCA
>JALVSV010000332.1 GCA_027024125.1 Methylothermaceae bacterium
TTATTTGAAGTATCTTTTTATGCTCTAAGTTTAGATGAGCACAATCCGATTACAAGTAATGAGCCAAAATAGATATGACGATGGATCGTGAAGACATACATGCCCGGCTCGACCAATGTTTGAGCAGGGATCGATACGTGCTTGAAAGGCGTTTCAGGGAGCTGCAAAGCACCCGGAATCCGAAAGCCCTGGAATCGTTGCTCGACTGGCTTGAAATTTCGATGGCCAAGGTCCAGGAACGCGAGGCACGGATTCCCAGCCTTGAATATCCACAGCTGCCGGTTGCCGACAAGAAGGATGACATCGCAGCCGCATTGCGGGATCATCAGGTGGTGGTGGTCTGTGGGGAGACTGGATCCGGCAAGACTACTCAGTTGCCCAAGATCAGCCTCGAGATTGGGCGGGGCACCCGGGGCCTGATCGGACACACCCAGCCTCGTCGTATTGCCGCCCGGAGCGTGGCTGCCAGAATTGCCGCGGAATTGGGTAGTCAGGTCGGTGAGCTGGTGGGATACAAGGTCAGGTTCCAGGATCATACGCGACCCGATACGCTGATCAAACTGATGACCGATGGCATTCTGCTTGCCGAGACCCAGCACGATCGTTTCCTGACTCAGTACGATACGATCATCATCGACGAGGCTCACGAGCGCAGCCTCAATATCGACTTTCTCCTGGGTTATCTCAAGTGGCTGTTGCCCAAACGCCCGGATCTCAAATTGATCATCACTTCGGCCACCATCGACCCGGTCCGTTTTTCCGATCACTTTGGCGGCGCCCCGGTGATCGAGGTGTCTGGACGCAGTCATCCTGTCGAAGTGCGTTATCGCCCCCTGGGTGATGGAGACGCACCGGATCAGGATATGATCGGGGCTATCGTGGCGGCAGTGGATGAGCTGGGTGCCGAAAGGTTGGCCGACATCCTGGTGTTTCTGACTGGGGAAAGAGACATCCGGGATGCGGCAGAAGCTTTGCGCAAGCATCATCCGGAACGCTATCAGATACTGCCTCTGTATGCCCGCCTCAGTACCCGGGAACAGCAGAAGATCTTCCAGCCTGCAGGGCGGCCAAGAATCATTCTCACCACCAACGTGGCCGAGACCTCTCTCACGGTGCCGGGGACTCGGGCGGTAGTGGATACGGGGTTGGCACGTATCAGCCGCTACAGTCCCCGCAGCAAACTCCAGCGCTTGCCGATCGAGCCGGTTTCCCAGGCCTCTGCCAGGCAGCGGGCGGGGAGGTGCGGGCGTATAGCCCCTGGTGTCTGTATACGTCTCTATTCGGAGGAGGATCTGCTCGGCAGACCGGTGTTCACCGATCCAGAGATCCGCCGCACCAATCTGGCTGCCGTCATTTTGCAGATGAAAGCCCTGAGGCTTGGAGACATTGAACGTTTCCCCTTCATCGATCCGCCTGATTCGCGCCAGATCCGTTCCGGAATCAAACTGCTGCAGGAACTTCAGGCCCTGGATGACAAAGGGGGTCTGACCGAAATCGGCCACTGGCTGATCAAGTTCCCTATCGATCCAAGACTGGCACGGATGCTGGTGGCGGCGAGAAGTGAAAATTGTCTGTCCGAAGTGGCAGTGATAGTCGCAGGCCTCAGTATTCAGGATCCGCGTGAACGCCCTGCCGATCAGGCCCAGGCGGCAGATGAGAAACATGCCCAATGGCGCAACGAACGTTCCGACTTTCTGAGTTTCCTCAATCTGTGGCAACTGTATCAGGATCGACGCAAACATCTTTCCAATACCCGGTTGCGTAAATTCTGTAAGGAGCATTTTCTGTCCTATCTGAGGATGCGGGAGTGGCAGGATATCCACGCTCAGCTGATGGAGGTGATCAAGGGTGAACTGGGGTGGCGGGCCAACCAGCAGCCGGCAGAATATGATCAGATTCACAGAGCCATTCTGGCAGGATTGTTGTCTCAAGTGGGGTTCCGGCAGGACAAATTCGAATATCTCGGCGCCCGTGGTCTCAAATTCTTCATCTTTCCAGGTTCCGGGCTGTTCAAGACCCGGCCAAAATGGCTGGTTTCGGCCGAGCAGGTTGAAACCAGCAAGGTCTATGCCCGCATCAATGCCCAGGTGGAACCCGGTTGGATCGAACAGTGCGCCGGTCATCTGCTGAAGCGCCACCATTACGATCCCCATTGGGAGCGCAAGGCTCGCCGGGTGGCGGTGTTCGAACGGGTGACTTTGTTCGGACTGACCTTGGTGGAACGACGCAAGGTCGCCTATGAGCGGGTCAATCCAAAAGAGGCCCGGGAGATTTTCATCCGTGCCGCCCTGGTGGGCCAGGATTATGACTGCAGATTGCCGTTTTTCCGCCACAATCGCGAACTCCTGGAAGAGGTTGGCCTGCTGCAGCACAAGGCCCGGCGGGTGGATATCCTGGTGGACGAGAGCAGACTGTACGATTTCTACGATTCCCGGATTCCTGCCGGGATTACCAATGCGGACGATTTCGAGCGTTGGTATCGCAAGCAGCAACGACACCAGCCGGATCTGCTCAAACTGACGCGGGATGAAATCGCCCGGAAGGATGAAAAGATCCATGTCGCTGATTTTCCGGATTTCTGGGAGCGGGATGGGCTCAGATTGGCACTCTCATACCGTTTCGAACCGGGACACCAGGACGACGGTGTCAGCCTGAAGGTGCCCCTGCCGGTATTGCCACAATTGCAGCCGGAGGACTTCGACTGGTTGGTGCCGGGGCTGCTGGAAGAAAAGATCATCTTTATTCTCAAGGGTTTGCCCCGCAGTCTGAGAAGGCTGTTCGTTCCCATTCCCGATACCGCAGAAAGAGTGATCCGGGAGCTGCGGGCTGGAGAACCCTTCTGGCCAGAGCTGGCCCGTGCCCTGCTCCGAGTGTCGGGGACAAAGATGACCGCATCCCAGCTGAGTGGGGTGGAGTTGCCAGAACATCTCAAAATGAACTTCCAGGTGCTTGATGAACATGGCAGGACCGTTGCCCGGGGCCGGGATCTGGAAAGCTTGAAGTCCAGGCTGGCAGTTTCGGCCCAGCGCGGATTCGAACGCACCAGCGGGGATACGATGGCCCGAAGTGGCCTCAAGCGATGGGATTTCGGCACTTTGGCGAAAACTGTGCGGATGAAGCAGGGTGGACATACGGTAATGGGGTTTCCCGCGCTGGTGGATGAAGGACAGACCTGCGGCGTAAAATTGTTTGCGACCTCGCAGGAAGCTGCAACGGCTCACCGTCAGGGAGTCGTCCGGATGATCCAGCTCATTTTGCACCAGGACATCCGGCGTCTGAAAAAACAACTCCCCTTCAGTACCGCCGACGAGTTGACCTATGCCCGTTTGCCACGCCATCCATTCCTCTATCGTGACGCCCCACAAAGACCGCTGACCGATGAAATGGCCGACCGGATCGTGGAGGAAGTCTTTCTGCAAGATACCGATCCGATCCTCAGCCGAGAGGCGATGGAGCAGCGAATAGAGACCAACCGTGGGCGGCTGTTCGAGACATCCCAGCGCATGTCCAGGATAGTCAAGGAAATACTGGAACTGTTACAGCAATGTCGTCACAGAAGAACGAAGCTGCGGCACCTGGATCGCTCTCCAAGTGGCAGGGATATGGACGAGCAGCTGGCTCTTTTGGGCTATGCCGGGTTTGTTGGCCGGATTCCCTGGCAGCAACTCAAGGAGATGCCCCGTTATCTCAAGGCGTTGCAATATCGCCTCGACAAGGCAGAATATGAATTGGCCAGGGACGAGGAGCGAGTACAACGGCTGCGACCATTCTGGGATGCCTATTGGCACCGGGTGAAGGAGGGTGATATTGCGGTTCCCGACCACGATGGCTTCCGTTGGAGTCTGGAGGAATTTCGGGTGTCGTTGTTTGCCCAGCAGATCAAGACCGCCTATCCAATTTCCGAAAAACGCCTGGCCAAGGCCTGGGAAAAGTACCAGGCGGCCTGACCGTTGTGTTGAGCCAACGACGCAGCCTCCTCTGTGTCTCTGGGTAAAAAATAGTCACACTCACTGACTCTCTTGGGGAAATGACCAATGAAGATCGGAACCGCCCTCACAGCCAGCGCCACAAAAATCATGTTGCTTGGTTCAGGAGAACTCGGCAAGGAGATCGCCATTTGCTGCCAACGTTACGGCCTTGAGGTGATTGCGGTGGACCGCTATGAAAATGCACCTGCCCAGCATGTGGCGCAATCCCACCATG
>JALVSV010000333.1 GCA_027024125.1 Methylothermaceae bacterium
GTACGGGTCGAATCCAGGGCCAATGCGAAGTGCCCAAGACAGTACACCAGAGATAAAAAGATAATGGTGCGGTATTTTCCAAGCCAGCCGTCGGCAATCAGTGCGCCGAGAATCGGGGTTAGATAGACCGCTGAGACGAATAAGTGAAACCAGCCCTTGGCCTCTTCTGTGCCCATGGTATCGGGCCTGCCCAAAGCATCGGTGAGATATTGGGTCATAAAGACCACCAGAACCGCTCGCATTCCGTAGTAGCTGAAACGCTCGGCTGCCTCATTGGCGACGATGAATGGAATGCCGGGAGGCATATCGGAACAGGCCAGCGGGGCGGTACGATACTTGGACATCCTTATATCCTTTTCCTAAACTAGCTGCTACACAACGTGGGGGCTATTGTATGACAAAGCATTGGGGGCTGATATGGTGGGTGTGCCTTGTGGGTATCTGGGGATGGAATTCTGCAGTCCAGGCCACCGACCGTGATCATGTGCTCATCTTGGGGAAGGTTTCCACCACGCCTCGTAAACATTATCGGATGCTAAAACCCATCGTCGAGTATGCTGCCCGCCATCTTCGTGATCTGGGTATTGAAAAGGGCGAGGTGCTGCTGGCCCGGGATCAATGGGAATTGGGACGTATGATTCGCAGCGGCGAGGTGGATTGGGTCACCGACTCGATATTTCCTGCAATGCTATGGGTGCAGATGTCCAACGCCGAGGTCTTTTTGAAGCGGTGGAAGACAGGGGTCGCCAATTATCATACGGTGTTCATTGCGCGCAAGGACAGTAGCATTGAATCACCGGGGGATTTGCTGGGCAAGACCCTGGCGCTTGAGGACCCAGGTTCCACTACGGCCTTTTTTCTGCCAGTGATCGAGTTGTTACAACGAGGCTACCCATTGAAGCGTTTGGCTTCCCCAAAGGACCCACCAGAAAGAGGCAAGATCAATTATGTCTTTGCCAGGAGTGAAATCAATATCAGCATGTGGGTGAGCAAAGGGTTGGTTCTGGGAGGGGCGTACAATAACCTGGACTGGGAAGCCAAAGACCAGACTCCCCCTGCCGTCAAAAAGGAATTACGCATCTTTTATCGCACCGCGCCTGTACCCCGCATGCTGGAACTGGTCAGAGGTGGGTTGGGAACCGTGGTCAAGGAACGTTTGCGGAGAGTTCTTCTCAATGCCCATTTGGATCCCACGGCCAAGGAAGCCCTCAAGTCATATCAAAAGACCAAACGGTTCGAATCGCTCAGCCCCCATGATCGGGAAGTCATTCAAATGACTCAGGAGATGATTGGCAAATATCGCGACCTTTGGTTGTATCAATGAAAGGGTTTGGCAGGATACCAAGGCTTCCTTTCTCTAATTTAAGTACCCGTTTTGCGTTTTTTATTTCCATTCTTTTTGTTGTCTTACTACTGGGTCTGACAGCGTCTTATTGGTTTCAATTTCAACAGGGCATGAGTCGGCTCAAACAGGCCAGCGGAAAGGCCATTGAAGTTGAAATGGCCACTTTCCTGGAGCAGCAGTCGGACTTGCTGGTACAGTTGGCTGCTGAGCAGTTGGCCGACCCGCTATATTACTTCGATTTCGAGAAACTGTATTCACTGCTCACGCCGTTCAGACAAGCCCCTCAGGTGCGTTATCTCTATGTGTACGATGCGGAAGGCAAGATCGTACACGACGGCAAGCGCTCCATACCTGCCTACGGCCAGCCGGTACCAGACGACCTGGCGATGCAAGTGTTGAGAAGTAAACATCAAGAACATATCCTCACAGCAACCGAACTTCGTATGGCCATACCCATCACAATGGGAGATGTTGTCATCGGAGGATTGTTGGCCGGATTCTCCCTGGACCGTATCCAGGACTCCAGTGCCCTCATGCATCGTCAGTTGAGTACGATTCAAGATGAGGTCTTGAACAACAGCCTTGTTATTTTGGCGCTTACCCTGCTGTTTCTGTGTGTATTGGGGCTGGGGATGGCGTGGTTGCTGGCCAACCATTTGAGCCAGCCCATTCGCCGATTGGCGATCATGGCCAGGGAACTTGGTCAGGCACCGATGTCGGTCGATTTCGATCCGCCTACAAGAAACGATGAACTGGGACAGTTGGGTCGGGCATTTGCGGAAATGACCGATAATCTGCGTCGGACCATGGTTTCGAGGGATTTCCTCAACCGGATCGTCGACAATCTGAAAGAATCGCTGTTTGTCACCGATGCCAAAGGCCACATTCGCTTCGTCAATCGCGAGGCCTCCCGAATGAGTGGCTATATGCTCCACGATCTGATTGGCCGTCCAGTCGCCCATTTGGTGCGGCTCGAAGGTCAGGCCTTGGTCGAAGGTAAATGGGAAGCCACTCTGATACGTTGCGATGGCAGTACCTGTCCAGTCGCCATCCGTTGCAGCAGTGATGCGGGGGAAGGTTATATCTGTGTCGTCGAGGATATCAGCCAGCAGTTACGACATCACAGGGAACGGCGCTTGGCTGCCAAGGTATACCAAGGTTCATCCGAAGGTATCGTCATCATGGATTCACGTGGAACCATTTTGTCGGCCAATCCCGCCACGCTGGAAAGTCTGGGGCTGCAATCCCATGAGCTGCGGGGGCGTCGTTTGGCCGATTTGTGTATTGATGAGGGAGTTGCCAGTCAAATACAGTCCAGTCTCGAGGGTGGACAGCGCTGGGAAGGAGAAGCCTGGATCCGGGGGAAATCTTCGGAAATGATTCCCTTTTGGCTGAATCTGTCGTCTATCCGCGAAAGGAGCGGGGTGATCACCTACTACATTGCCATCTTATTGAACCTCAGAGAAAGAAAGGAAGCGGAACAAAAGATATTCCAACTGGCCTATTTCGATCCTCTGACGCAGCTGCCCAACCGTGTCCAGTTTCAGGAAAGATTGCAGCAGACAATGGTACTGGCCGAAAGTGGAGCCCATCGTATGGCCGTAGTGTTTCTCGATCTGGACCGGTTCAAAATCATCAATGACACATATGGGCATGCAGCTGGAGATGCTTTACTGCAAGCTGTTGCCAAGCGGCTGCAGGGTTTGCTCCGCAGCGAAGATACCCTGGCACGGTTGGGAGGGGACGAATTCGCCATCATTCTGGGGTATCTTAAGCAGTCCGAAGAAGCCGTGACTGTGGCGAAAAAAGTCATCGAAGCCTATGCACGACCCTTTGTGATCGAGAACTTCCAAATGTATACCGGTGCCAGTATAGGTATCAGTGTCTTTCCAGACGATGCCTGTGATTGTACTGAACTGCTGAAACATGCCGATCTTGCGATGTATCAGGCCAAATCCCAGGGCTGCAATCTATATCGCCTATATTCCAAGGAATTGAATGCGACTATTACCGAGCATGCGTTACTGGAGAACGACCTGCGGCTGGCGCTGGAACGCAACGAGCTGGAACTGTATTATCAGCCTCAATGGCACCTTCAGGACAATATGATCATAGGCCTGGAAGCCTTGTTACGCTGGCATCATCCGGATCGAGGTTGGGTTTCTCCATCCGTGTTTGTCCCCTTGGCCGAAGAATGCGGCTTGATATCCCGCATCGGGGAATGGGTGTTGCGCACCGCGTGTCGGCAGATGCGTCACTGGCAACGTTCCACCGGAGTCTATTGTTTGATCGCAGTCAATATTTCAGCCCTGCAATTCAAACACCCGGCTCTGCTTCGGTGGATCGAAGAACTGCTTCAGGAAACCGCTTTGCTTCCTGAGTTCCTGGAGTTGGAATTGACCGAAACCACCCTGATGACTCATGCGAATGAGACCATCGATATTCTGCAGAGGCTGAACCAGCTGGGAGTGCAACTGGCTGTGGATGATTTTGGCACCGGTCATTCATCCCTCAACTACCTCAAACGTTTTCCGTTGCACCGGCTCAAGATCGACCGTGGCTTCATCAGACACGTCACCGACGATCCCAATGATGCGGCAATTGTGAAAACGATCATTCATCTTGGGCATAACCTGGGCCTGTCCGTGCTGGCGGAAGGTGTTGAAACCCAGTCTCAAGTCGATTATATGGTGTCACGCGGGTGCAAATGTATGCAGGGATATTTTACGCCAAACTGCTTGATGCAAAAGAGACCGAAGAGCTGCTTCGACGCCAGTACTGTTCTCTATCGAAAAGGAACGGAAAAGAATATATTAAAAAATACACCTTTATCCAACAAAA